>DMJJ01000538.1 GCA_003452185.1 Verrucomicrobiales bacterium
CAAGTATCCGAGCTTCGGCAACCTGGCCCCGCGCGACATCGCCTCCCGGGCGGCGAAGCAGGTCTGCGACGAGGGTCGGGGGGTTGGCGAGTCCGGCCTCGGTGTCTACCTCGACTTCTCGGACGCCATCCGCCGGCTCGGCGAGGAGAAGATTCGGGAGCGGTACGGGAACCTGTTTGCCATCTACCACGAGATCACGAACGAGGATGCCTACAAGACCCCCATGCGGATCTATCCCGCGGTGCATTACACCATGGGGGGCCTCTGGGTGGACTACAACCTGATGAGCAACCTCCCCGGGCTCTTTGTCCTGGGTGAGGCGAACTTCTCCGATCACGGGGCAAACCGCCTCGGGGCCTCCGCGCTCATGCAGGGGCTTGGGGACGGTTACTTCGTGCTCCCCGCGACGATCAGCAACTACCTGGCAACGCAGAAGCCCGACCAGCGGCCCAAGACCGACCACGGGGCGTTCCGGGACTCGGAGGACCAGCTGCGTGGCTCGATCCAGCGGATGCTTGCGATGAAGGGGAAGCGAACCCCGGCCTCCTTCCACAAGCAGCTTGGCAAGATCCTGTGGGACCACTGCGGCATGGCCCGCACGGCCGGGGGCCTGAAGAAGGCGCTCGAGCTCCTGCCGGCCCTGCGTGAGGAGTACGCGGTGAATCTGAACGTCACGGGCGGGGCGATGGAGCTGAACCAGGCCCTGGAGCAGGCGGGCCGGGTCGGGGACTTCATCGAGCTCGCCGAGTTGATGTGTCTTGACGCCCTGACGCGCGAGGAATCGTGCGGCGGCCATTTCCGGGAGGAATTCCAGGAGGAGGGCGAGTGCAAGCGGGACGACGAGAAGTTCGCGCATGTCGCCGCCTGGGAGTTCGCGGGGGTGGGCAAAACCCCCGTCCGCAACGTCGAGCCCCTCGTGTACGAGGAAATCAAGATGGCGACCCGTTCCTACAAGTAACACGCCCCGGCACCCTCCCCCCCTGACAATCCCATGAGAGTTCGACTGAAAGTGTGGCGGCAGAAGAACGGCAGCACGCCGGGCGAGTTCAAGACGTACGAGTCCCCGGATCTCAACCCGAACATGTCGTTTCTCGAGATGCTCGACGTCCTGAACGAGCAGCTGGCGGGGCGGGGGGAGGAGCCGATCGCCTTTGATCATGACTGCCGGGAGGGAATCTGCGGCACCTGCTCGCTCGTGCTGAACGGCAAGCCGCACGGGCCCCACCGGGGGGTGGCGACCTGCCAGACCTACATGCGGAGCTTCCAGGACGGGCAGGAGATCGTGGTGGAGCCGTTCCGCGCAGCCGCGTTCCCGCCGATCAAGGATCTGGTCGTTGACCGGAAGGCCTTCGACAAGATCATCCAGGCAGGGGGCTTCATCAGCGCCCGTACGGGGAGCGCCCCGGACGCAAACTCGATCCCGGTTGCGAAGGAGAATGCCGACCTGGCGATGGATGCCGCGGAGTGCATCGGGTGCGGCGCCTGCGTCGCGGCCTGCAAGAACGCCAGCGCCATGCTGTTCGTGGCGGCCAAGGTTTCGCACCTGGGGCTCCTTCCGCAGGGGCAGCCGGAGCGGCAGCGTCGCGCCCTCGCGATGGTCCAGGCGATGGATGAGGCGGGGTTCGGCAATTGCACTGTGACGGGGTCGTGTGAGGCGGTCTGCCCGAAGTCGATCCCGATTGATTTCATCGCACGCCTCAACCGCGACTTCGGCCTCGGGCTTATCCGGGGCGAGGCGCGTCGCAAGAAGACCGCCGAGGGCGGGGCCTAGCCGGCGCAGGCCCTTGCGGGCTTCCCTCCCCCGTCCCCCCACCCCCCTGCAGCGGGGGGAGGAACCCTCCCCAGCCAGGAAAACCGGCTGCCGCGAAAACCCGCTTTAGATTGGCGTTGAGAGCGGCTACCCTCCCCGACTGATGACCAGCCGATTGCTTCCCGCCGACATCGAGTGGCTTGGGCTCATGCTCCGGTCTGCTTCCCGGGAGGCCCGGCAGCGAGGCGAGGGGCTGATGGAGTCGGGCGGGGTTGGGGAGTTGAAAACCCTGGTCGAGGGGGCGGAGTACGAGGTTGCCGTCGATGGCCCCCGCCGGGCTCTGGTGCGGATTCTCCGGGATGAAACCGGCCACTGTTCCCCGCGGTGCAACTGCTTCGAGACATTTCCCTGCGCCCACGTCTGCGGTGTGATTCGCGCGCTTCAGGCCGACCACATGGCGGAGGAGGTTCGGCGCCTGAGCAGTGGCGGCGGGGTGCAGCGTCCCGGCGGGAAGGGGGGCGCGGCGGTGAGCTTCGCGCAGGAGGTGGCCAACGCCCACCGGCGAAAACTCACGGCGGCGGAGGTCGCGTTCCTCAAGGCGCACAAGGCGGTGTACCTCGACCGGAGATCAACCCGGATGGTGGAGAGCCACGACCTGAAGCTCCTGGGGCTCCCGCTCCTGGGCCCGGGGGAGCCGTGGGTCCGCATCTGCCCGTTCGTCCCCGAGAACGAGCGCGAGTTCTGGCTCTGCCTGGCGCGGGTCGCCAGCCAGCGGAAGGTGCCGATCCCGAGGTTCCTCGAGCCGGTCACGGACCTTGAGCTGATCCAGAGCCGGTTCACACTCTGGGAGCAGCAGCGCGAGCTCCTGGCGTGGCGGGAATCGTTTCGCGAGAACACCGGGCTGCTGCTCCGTCCCCCGTCTGGGGTGCGGGGGCCGTGCGCGGTGCGGCTCCGGCTCCGGCCGGAGTTTGCCACCCTGGAGTGGAGGGGGCCGTCGGGTGAGGACTTCGAGGAGCTGTCGACGGCGGCGGCCGAGGGGCTCCTGCGGGGCATCGCGCTGGCGGAGGCGAGCCTCGCGCCCGAGGGGGGGATTCTTTTCCGCATCCTGGAGAGCCACATCCGACTCCAGGGGACTTCGAGGCTACGGTATGACGACCCGTCGCAGGCTTCCACCCTGGCGGGGATCCTGAGGACCCCGAGCCTTGACCCGTGTGTGGTCATGGAGGAGGGGGAGCCGATGGTGCGGCATGCCGATCCCCTTCGCTGGAAGGCCACTGGGCCGTTCCCCGAGGGCGGGGGGTACACGATCCGGCTCGTGGGGGCGGGGGGTGTGGAGGCGGGTCCGATCTGGGTGGCGATGCCAGGGGTCCCCCCGCTGTATCTCTCTGCCGCGGGGCTTCACGCCGGGCCCCCTCCGGTGCAGAGAAAGTTCCTGTCCCAGACCCAGGCGGCCC
>DMJJ01000441.1 GCA_003452185.1 Verrucomicrobiales bacterium
CGTTGGGTTCCTTCGCTACGGGGCCAGTCTGAGCCCGGTAAACCTCTGGGCGGTCAGCGAGGCATGGCGGCCCAACTCCACGGTGCCGATGCCCTGAGATTCCCGGATTCTTTGCAGGGGGGGAGGGCACTTCCGGAGGGGGGGGTGGAGGCGGGCGTGTTTTTCGCTAAGCTCTGATTTCCTGAATGTTGCAAGGCCCTCCACCGTCACTCTCTCAGGGCTGGGGGTGAGAGGATCACGGGTTGACGTTTTTTGCCCGGGGTCCAGATTGGCTCGGCGTTTGACAGCCGAAGTCCTCGTGTTAGTCTCGCCCCCCTCCTGCGGGCCCCCCGGGCGGTTGCGTTTGTCGCAACCCCTTGTGCAGGCCGCGGTAGAAGAAATCAGGATATACGCATCATGAGTGAATCGGTCGTCGCCACACAGTCCTCTGGTGGCCATTCGAAGGTATCACGCGTCTCCGAGGCGGTGATTCGCATTGCCGGAAACTCCCAGGACGGCATCCAGGCCATCGGTGGGTTCCTTGCCCGACTTGCTGGGCGAAGTGAACAGGAAGTCATGACATTCATGACCATTCCTTCCACCATCTCCGGGGGGCCGTCGATCTTTCAGGTCCGGATCGGGTCCGGGGAGGTTCTGAGCGCAGGGGATGAGGCGGATGTGCTTCTCGCCTTCTACCAGCACTCCTACGAGGGGCATCTCTCCTCGCTCCGCAAGGGGGGAATTGTCCTCTACGACAGCGACCACGTTCAGCCCAAGCCCGAGTGGCAGGGGGAATACCGTCACGTCGGTGTGCCGATTTCCAGCCGGACGGTGGAGGCCATCGGCGGCACGGCCAAGGACAAGGGAAAGAATATTTTTGCCCTCGGCCTGGTGGCGAAGATGTTCGACCTGAATGTCGGCAAGCTCGAGAAGCTCGTGAGCGAGCGGTTCACCGGCAAGGACACCAGCATCACCCAGAACGCCCTCAACGCGTTTCACGCCGGATACAGCTTCCAGCTCGATGGCCTGATCGAGACCTTCCGTTTCGTGGAGAGCCAGAAGCGGAACAACACCCAGGTGGTGATGAACGGGAACGAGGCGATCGGGTTCGGCCTGATCGCCGCCGGAGTGCGTTTCGGCGCCGGGTATCCGATCACCCCCTGGTCGGACATCATGGAGCTGCTCCGCAGGGAGCTCCCCAAGTACGGTGGAAGCTTCATCCAGTGCGAGGATGAGATCGCATCGATCTCAATGGCCATCGGGGCGAGCTACGCCGGCGGCGTGGCGGTCACCGGCTCGAGCGGTCCTGGGATTTCCCTCAAGACCGAGGCACTCGGTTGGGCCATCATGGCGGAAATGCCCCTGGTCGTCATCGATGTCCAACGGGGCGGTCCCAGCACCGGGATGCCGACGAATGTCGAGCAGAGCGATTTCAACATCGCGTGCTTCGGCGGCCATGGCGACGCCCCCCGCGTGGTGGTTGCGCCGGCCAACGTCGAGGATTGCTTCTACACGGCGATCGAGGCGGTCAACATCGCCCGCAAATACAGCACGCCGGTCATCCTTCTTACCGACCAGGCGATCGCCACCCGGATCGAGGCGTTTGAGCAGCCCGACCTCCAGCGTCTGACCCAGAACATCGCGCCCGACTTCGCCCCGGTGGCTGACCACAAGCCGTACGATCTGGCGGCACCCGATGGCGTCACTCACCATGTCCCCCCCGGCACCCGAATCGCGAGCGGGGTGTACCCGATCGTCACCGGGCTGGAGCACGATGAGCTCGGTCATCCGACCGGTTCTCCGAAGATGCACCAGGCGATGACCGACAAGCGCCGCAAGAAGCTCCAGGCCCTGGGTCGGGAGCTCCCGCTTCCGAAGGTGTTTGGTCCGAGCGAGGGGCAGGTGCTGCTCGTGGGATGGGGCTCCACCCAGGGCCCGATTCGCGAGGCGGTCGAGAAGGCCCGCAGCCAGGGCGAGGCGATGTCGGCCCTCCACCTCAAATACCTCAACCCGCTTCCTGAGGGTCTCGAGAACATCTTCGCCGGGTTCCGCCACGTGTTTGTCGTGGAGATGAACGACGGCGGCCTCTACGGCCACGGCCAGATGGCGATGCTCCTTCGCGGCCGCTATTGTGATCCCAAGATTCGCGGAATCAACAAGGTGGATGGCCTGACCTGGAAGGTGCGGGAGATCCTCGAAGCCACCCGTGCCGCCGTTGCCAAGCTGGGCAACGGGAAGGCGTAACCTCCCGCCGAGACGGTAAACCCATTTATTGAGAGACCCCTGACATGAACACGATTCATTTTCAGATGCCGACCCGGCTCTCCGGGTCCCCCATTGCCCCGCTGGCGGACGCTGACCGGAAACCGCTGACCAAGAAAGAAATCGCCGCCGACCACCCGACCTGGTGCCCGGGGTGTGGTGACTTCTCTGTCCTCGCCCTCTATTTCAAGCTGATCGAGCGCCGCAAGATCTTCCACGAGAAGGTCACCACCATTGCCGGGATTGGCTGCTCGAGCCGGTTCCCCTACTTTGTGCAGGCCCACGGGGCCCACTTCATCCATGGCCGGGCGCTCCCGTTTGCCAGCGGCGTGAGTCTCTCCCGTCCCGACCTCCACGTCTTTGCCTTCAGCGGCGATGGCGACGCATTCTCGATCGGTGGAAACCATTTCAACCACACCGCCCGCAAGAACATCAAGATGACCCTCGTGGTCATGGATAACTGGGTCTACGGTCTGACCAAGAAGCAGACCAGTCCCACCTCCCCCCTCGGGTTCAAGAGCAAGACCGACACCTGGGGAGCGGTTGATCAGCCGATCAACCCGATGAAGCAGGCGATCAGCGCCGGGGCCACGTTTGTCGCCCGCACCACGCACACCAACCCGAACCATGTGCTCCAGATGATGGAAGCCGCGATGGACCACGACGGGTTCAGCTTCATCGAGTGCCTGAGCGAGTGCGTCGAGTTTTACGAGGGGGCCTTCGACGCCTCCAATCCGCGCAAAGGCGGGAAATTCGACCTCATTCCCCCCACGCACGACGTCACCGACGAGATGGCGGCCTACAAGCTTGCCGATGAAGCCTTCCCCGGGAAGTTCGGGATTTTCTACCAGGTGAAGCGCCCGACGAAGAACGCCCGCGAGGCCCAGATCCAGCAAGCCGCCCAGGAGAAGGTGCAGGGCCAGGCCCCGTGGCAGATCCTGCAGAAGAGCTTTGAGCGGATGCGCTGAGCCGTCGGATCGCGCATCAGTGGGGCTCGTGCTACCGGCCGATCCCTTGACCCCGATCAAACCGTTCCCGACGCGGGCGGGCTAGGCTGGCTGTCATGAGTGCGACCTGCTCCCAGCATATCCTCGATGTGCGGCCGATGCCGCCGCGTGAGCGTCATGCCACCCTGTTTCACGTCTGGGGGCGCATGCCCGAAGGGGACTCCCTGCTGCTGGTCAACGACCACGACCCGCTGCCACTCTACTACCAATTCGCCGCCGAGCAGACCGGGCTCTTTCGGTGGGAATACCTCGAAGCGGGACCCTTGGTCTGGCGCGTCAGCATCAGCAAGGGAGCGTTTGAGAGCCCGGGATTCGTTCCCAGCCCTCGTGGCGGACGGGGGTGCGTGACCGTGGCACCGGCTGAGTTCGTCCAGCCGTTGGTCCTCGATACGCGCCCCCTGTTCGCCCAGGGCGAGACTCCATGTTCGATGATCGACGAGGGGGTGGCTCAGCTGATTCCGGGTCAGACGCTGGTTCTTCTCGTTCCGTTTGAGCCTGTCCCGCTCTACACAAAGCTGGGGCGGCTCGGGTTCTCGCACACGGCCACCGAGTTGGCGGAGGGGGGATGGCGGGTGGAGTTCCGACAGAAGGGGTGAGCGTTCCGGGACGACGTGGGCTCCGCGCGCCCGCGGCGGCAGCCAGCCCTTGAGCGAGCGCGCCATGCGAGGGTGGTCGAAATGGCTTGCTGGCGGATTCGCCCCCTCCATAGTATCCCATCTTGCGTCGGAGCGTAGCTCAGCCTGGTAGAGCACTTGGTTTGGGACCAAGACGTCGCAGGTTCAAATCCTGTCGCTCCGACCATTTTCTCCCCACCGACCTCAGGCACCTTCGGAACCCGGCTCCACCCGCTCCTCACCCTCCCGATCTTGTGCCTGCCGGACGCCGTGCCTTCTGGCGGCCTACCAGAGCGGTCCCGCTCTCAACCTCCCGCTGACCACCGAAGCCATCCTGGAGGATCCGTGGACGAGGAGGCGGGGAGAGAAGGGCGAGGGGGAGTTCCTCCGGCAACGCTTTCGAGAATAAACAGCAAACACCGGAGCTCCGTCGGGAGCTCCGGTGTTTGGTAAATCGAACGACCTCTATCTCAAGCGATCCCGGTCAGGCATCTTCCCGTGGTCGGGGAAGCGATCCCGGAGAGATCGCGGAGGGGTTACTTCAGCTTGCCGAGGCTGATGGCCAGACGGGATTTCTTCCGGTCTGCCTTGCGCCAATGGACGACACCGTTCTTGGCGGCCTTGTCGAACGCGGAGCTGACGGCTTGGAGAGCCTTGGCGGCCTCTTCCTTCTTTCCAGACTTCAGGGCGTCTTTCAGGCGGCGCTCAAGGCTCTTGATGCGGGTCTTCGAGCGGCGGTTGGACAAGGCGCGGCGGGCGCTGTTGCGCACGCGGCGTTCGGCTGATTTCGTATTCGGCATAGCGGTTCGTCTATAACGGCACTTTTAGGAAGGGGCATTTGTATCGAAATTCGGGCGGATGTCAACTGCGCGGGGCGGAATTGTCCCCTTGCCAGCACCTTGGGGCCACTCATAATCTGTCACAATACACCGGATTCCCCCTCTGCCCGGTGAGTTGTGATGTGTCAGACACAGAATCGGGCTCGTTTCGTGAAGGATCCTCCATCCTTCCGGAACCGCTTTCTGCTCTGGGGCTTGAGGGGCTTCTGGTGGCACGTTGCAGTTCTCCTTTTCGTCTCCCTGCAGCTCGGCGCCCAGGACGTCATCATCTCGGAGTTCCTCAGCAGCAACAGCTCCGGCATCGTCGACGAGGATGGGGAGCACTCGGATTGGATTGAGATTCACAACAGATCCTCTGGTGCCGTGAACCTGAACGGGTGGTCAATCACGGACGATCGCCTTGACCTGCGGAAGTGGATCTTTCCCGCCGTTCTCCTCCAGCAGGATGATTACCTGGTGATCTTCGCCAGCGGAAAGGACCGCGGACGGGTCGGAGCCCCACTGCACACGAGCTTCAAGCTCTCGTCCGGCGGCGGATACCTCGGGTTGATCCGCCCGGACGGCGCAACGATCGCCAGCCAGTTCGACCCCGTGCCGCCCCAGTTCATCGATGTCTCCTACGGGCTCGGGGAGGAGGTCACCCGTCGATCGGCCATCACTCCAGGCTCCCGGCTCCTGGCACAGGTGCCGGATCCATCCGCTACCCCGAATCCCGCGTGGCGGGAGGAATCGTTTGATGTGACTGGCTGGACCCCGCTGACAAACGGGGTTGGGTTCGAACCCCGGGTTGCCGGCTTTGCGGTCCGTTGGGTGAAGTCGCTTCTTTCGGTCGTGGACCTGAACGTCGCCGACCGGGTGTTGGCGACCCCCAAGTTGCAGTCAGCCGTCGCTTGGGAGACGCGTCCCGTGATCAACTACCGGGGAGCCGGGGCCGCGGGGCATTATCTGCAGGACGCGCCCTTCCCGGGGGGAACCTCCACGTCGATGCGGGACGACTTCGTCCTGGAAGCCCGGGGGTGGGTCACGATCCCGGCGGCTGGTGAATGGACCTTTGGCGTGAGCAGCGATGCGGGGTTTCGCCTCACAGTGGGGGAGAATGAGAGCGCGTACCAGACTCTTCGCACCGCGGCGGACACCCTTGCGACATTTCTCTTTCCGGCCCCCGGTGATTATCCGTTGCGGCTCGAGATGTTCGAAAACACGGGTGGGGAGGAAGTTGAGCTTTTCGCGGCGCCGGGACGCCAGTCGGTCTGGGCGGCGGAGGTGTTCCGGCTCGTGGGCGATGTGGCTGCTGGTGGGCTCGTTGTCAGGAGCGCACCTCCGGAGGGCGCCAACCTGGGGGCCTATCGGGATGTCATCCAATCAGACGTCAGCTCGATGGTATTAGGACGTTCTGCCTCGCTCTATCTCAGGTTTCCGTTCCTTCAGGAGGACCCTGGTGTACCGGAGTCGTTGCTGCTCCATGTCCGCTACGACGATGGGTTTGTGGCCTGGCTCAACGGGGTGGAGGTGGCACGTCGTGCCGCCCCCCCGGTGCTCGACGCAACGGCCACCGCCGTGGCCTCCCGATCCCGCGACCAGGGGCTTCTGCCCGAATCCGTGAACCTGACCTCTTTCCGATCCCTTCTCCACGACGGGACCAACCTCCTGGCGGTCCAAGTGTTGAACGCCTCTCCCACCGATGCCGACCTGTTGTTCGAAGCCCGGCTCGAGGGGGTTCAATCCACCCCCACGACGAACCGCTTTTTCGCGATTCCAACCCCCGGTGGGGTGAACGAGAGCCCTGCCTATGCCCAGGTGCCCGAGGTTTCCTTCAGCCACGAACGGGGCTTCTACGTCACGAACTTCGACCTCACCCTCGACTCCCCGCTTCCGGGAGCGCGGATCCTCTACACCCTCGACGGCACCCGGCCCGGGGAGACGAACGGGGTGCTCTACGCGTCCCCGATCCCGATCTCGCGCACCACAACCCTCCGCGCCGTTGCGGTGATGGACGGATTTGTCCCGTCGCGCCCCGTGACGCAGACCTACCTCTTTGTTGACGATGTGATCCGCCAATCCCCCTCGGGCGAACCTCCTCCGGGGTGGCCGGCCGTCTGGGGCAACGGTGCCGCGGTGAACTACGGGATGAACCCGGCGGTGGTGGATGACCCGGCGTATCACGAGGAGCTCCTCCAAGGGCTGCAATCGATTCCTTCGATCTCGGTCGTCATGGACCTGCGGGATCTGTTTGACCCAACGTCGGGGATCTACGCCAACCCGCTGCAGCAGGGAAAAGCCTGGGAACGGCCCGTCTCCCTTGAGTGGGTGCCTCCCGGCGGTCGGCGCGGCTTCCATGTCGAGGCTGGCATCCGGATCCGCGGCGGGTACAGCCGGGGGACTGGGAACCCCAAGCACTCGTTCCGCGTGTTCCTGTCACCCGAGTATGGATTCACGCAGCTCGACTATCCGTTGTTCGGTCCAACCGGGGCCTCGAGCTACGACAAGTTTGACATCCGGTCGATGCAGAATGACTCGTGGCACCTGGCCGGGGACCCCAACGCGCTCTTCATCCGCGACCCGCTTGCCCGCGACATCCAGCTGGCCGAGGGGGAGCCTTCGGCGCATGGGCAGTTCTGCCATCTGTATATCAACGGCCAATACTGGGGGCTCTACACCACGGAGGAGCGGCCAGAGGCCGCGTTCGGAGCCCAGT
>DMJJ01000213.1 GCA_003452185.1 Verrucomicrobiales bacterium
CCCCCCCGGGCGGCGGCCAAACCTCCTGCCATCACGGCGAAGAGGAGTCCCCCCGCAACCAGGAGCAACCCCACGGGCAGGACCTGTCGCACCAGTCCGGCCCCCAGGCCCAGGGCCCAGGTGCGCGGATGGACTGGGGTGATCAACAGGAGTTCCCCTCCCCCTTCGCCCCGGAGATCCGCTCCGACCCGCACGGCCACCAAGGCCTGCCAGAACAGGAGCCCGTAGAAACTCACGCCGCACAAGGCCACCCCAACCGCCGCCGTTGCAACCCCCGTGGAAGGGTGCAGCAGGATGAGGATTACCAGCGCGGCGACCCCCGCCACCACCCCGATGCAGGCCGCCCGCGGGTCCCATCCGTGCCGGCGGGCAAGCCACTCGCCTGGGTTGAGATCCGGTGAGCCCCTCCTCCTTCTCCCTGCCGGACCGGCCCCGGGCCGGCGCGCCGCAGCCGCCCGCTCCCAATGGCGGGGCAGGACCAGGCACGACACCGCGAGGCACCCCGCGATGGCGGCCAGCTCAGCCCCAATCCCCTGCCAGTACGCCCAGGGCCGGACGCCCTGGGTCACCGACTCCAGGCCGATCATGGCACTGAGGGGGCTGAGATCCGCGATCGGAGTCGCCACGCCAATCTGCTCCAGGAAAAACCCCACCCCCACGGGCCCCAGGACGATCCCGGCGAGAAGGGCGCACGTCCACCCCCAGGCCTGGAGGCTTTCGACGGCCCATGAGGAGACCATCAACCCGGCTGTGAGCGAAAGCATCAGGGTCACCACCAGGAGCAGGCAAAGGCGCCCGAACTCTCCCCCCGTCACCCCGCCCAGCAGGATCGGGAAGGCAAGCGCCGGCAGCGCTGCGAGCAAGGCGTAGAGGCTGTTCAAGGCCACCCCGACCAGCTTCCCCAGGATGATCTCCAGCGGCCGCACCTCCGCCAGGAAGAGCAACCCCAGCGTCCCCTCCCGACGCTCTTCGCTCAGGCAGTCGGCCGTGAGGCGGACCCCTTCCACGAGGCAAAAAAGAAAGAGCAGCCAGCCCAGCACGCGAAACAACGCCCGGCCCATTCCCTGGGGGCTTCCGAAAATCCAGGCCGCGGCCATGAACAGGATCGCCAGCCCGCACGAGGCAGCGGCCGCAGCGGTCCGATGCCGGTAAGTCCGCCTCTGGCGGGATCGGACCCGCAGCTCTCGTTCAACGATCGGCAGCACGTTGATAGGCGCTGGCGGCAATTCCCCGAAGCCGTCCGGGCAGAATCCAGGCAGCGATTCCCAGGGCCGCTGCATCACACAGGAGCGTCAGGAGGAACCAGGCCAGAATCGGCGTCTCGTCCGATCGTCCCCAGTCGAACCCAAGCCCCAGGGCTCTCAGCCCCTGCAGCAGCGTCAGGGTGACAAACAGCAGGGCCCAGGGGCCGACCATGACCAGCAGGACCGACCCGATGGCCCCGCGATTCTCCCCCCGGCCCGTCACCCCCAGCGCGAGGCTCAGCCGCCCCAGCGCCACCAGGTCGAGAACGAACGCCACGATGCCCACGCCCCAGGCCAGGTACTCCGAGGCGGGCTCGGTACCCGAGCTGTAGAAGCGGCGGTACAGGGCGACCAGCACCAGGTCGATGGCCAGGACCAGGAGCGCCGGCCGCAGGAAGAGCCGCTGGAGCCCGAGCTCCTGGCCCCGGACGATCTCGCGCGGGGTGAGGGGCGAGACCAGCAGCAGCTCAAGCGCCCCGGACCGGCGATCCTCCGAGAGCACCCGCGGCGCCTCGGTCGCCACCCAGAGCTTCAGCAAGGTGTGCATCAGGAATGCCATGAAGAACATCGCGCCCTCGAACAGGTACTCCCGGGGATGCACGATGCAGCCCCACGCATAGATCCCGATCCCGAGCCCGAGCACCCCCCACACCACCCAGGGCCCCCGGATCACCCGCGACGCGCGCCAATAGTAGGGGTTCTCCTCCAGCGCCTGGCGACGGTGGGCCGCACGGGCCTCAGGCGTCCCGTTCCACCACCGGGACCAGGCCCGTGGGCCGTCGCGGCGCGCGGCTTCCGCAACCCCTGTCCGCCGCCACCCCAGGCTGATCCACCGCATCGCCAGGAGCAGGAACCCCCAGCCCAGGGCGTGAACCACTCCAATCGAACCGTAGAAATTCATCCCCGCCCCCGGGGACCCCGGCATCAGACCGACGAGCGAGAGCCAGCAGGCCCAGCCGGGACAGGCCATCAGGAACCAGTTGACCGCTTGCGAGGAGGAGGAAACCCAATGGTACTCGGTGGCGATGAGCAGGAGCGCGGGCAACCCCGCCGTCAGGAGGGCGAGCACCAGAAACGCCGCCGCGAACGAGTGGGCCGCCTCCCGGTAGAGCACCGACGTGCACATCCCGAGGCCGAGGGAAAAGAAAAGCAGGTTGAGCACCACGAGCACCACGCGCAGGAAGTCCGTTCCCGAGACCCCTCCGGCGAGAATCGCAATCGAGAGGATCGGCACCATTCCCAGGACACCGTAGATCACGTGGAGGGAGCTTGCGGCAAGCTTGCCCAGGACAATGTCGGCCCCATTGAGGTCTGTGAGGAAGAGGAGCCCGAGGGTTCCCTCCCGGTGCTCCTCGCTCAGGCAGTCCGAGGTGACGGTGATTCCGCCAAGCGCGGCGCACAGGAACGCGACCACGCTCAGGGTGGCGAATAGACCCTGCGACAGCCGGCGGGGATCGCCCACGTTGTCCGTGAGAAGGAACCAACCCACGACGAGCGCCGCCGCGCAGGCCGCCAGGAACCGGAAGCGGTAGAACGATCGTCGCCGCGACGCCACGCGGAGCTCACGACCGATGATGGTCGCCGAGTTTCTCATGACCCTACTGGGTTTCCCCCTTGGTCACGTGCAGGAAGACCTCCTCCAATCCAACCTCCTCCTCCTCGAGGCCCGTGAGACGGAGTCCAGCCTGGACGATCGCCGTGGAGAGCACCGAGGGATCGGGGGATGGGCCTCCGAGGACCACGCGGATGCGCCCATCCTCGTCGAGGGTCGCCTGCCCCACCCCAGGCAGCGAGCGGCAGACCTCGAGGGCGCGCTCCGGCTCCGCGGCGACACGCACCCGGTGGACATTCCCTCCCTGGATCTGCCCCCGGACCCCCTGGACCGGGCCGGCGTAAATCAGCTTGCCGCGCTCGATGATGGCCACCCGGTTGCAGAGGGTCTGAAGCTCGCTCAGGATGTGGGAGGAGATGATGATCGTTTTTCCAAGCCGCTGCAGCTCCTGGAGAATCGCCATCATCTCGATCCGGGCGCGCGGATCGAGCCCGCTGGCGGGCTCATCGAGCAGCAGGAGCTGCGGATCGTGAATCAGGACCCGGGCCAGCCCCAGCCGCTGCTGCATCCCACGGCTCAGGGCTCCGATGAGCGATCCCCGCTTCTCCGAGAGCCCCACCAGCTCCAGCACATCGGCAACGGTCTTCTCCCGGCGGGCGGCCGGGATCTTGTAGCAGGCCCCGAAGAAATCGAGGTACTCCGTCACCTCCATGTCCTTGTACACCCCGAAGAAGTCCGGCATGTACCCGATGATCCGCCTCACCTCCTCCGCCTGCGTGACCACATCCCGCCCCAGCACGCGCGCCACCCCGCCCGAAGGGACCAGGAACGTCGACAGGATCCGCAGCGTCGTGGTCTTGCCGGCGCCGTTTGACCCGATGAACCCAAACAGGTCACCCCGGTTCACGGTGAGATCGAGGGAGCTGAGGGCGGTCATCGAGCCGTAGGTCCGGGTGAGACCCTCGGTTTGAACCGCCGGCGCGGAAGGGGCCGCCGCGGACATGTCGGGAGGTTTGGGATTCATGGGGTTTTCAGGGGGATCCGGAAGAACGTGCTGCGCCACCCCCGCCGTGGGGTGAACCCGTTGAACGTGGGCGTGGCCGCGTACCCGTCAATCCAGGCAAGGAAATAGCTCCCCCCCCGCTGGAGGTCGGGAGTGAGGTCGAGCCTCTGGGTGCTGGAGAACCGGAGATAGTCATACTGGCCCGAGGGCTGGACCCGCTCCGCGAACGAGCCGAACAGGGCGCGGTCGGCAGGGGGCATCGGCTCCTCCGGCTGGCTGGCGCCAAACGCATGCCCGCGGGCCTGGAGCTCCGTCGCCAAGGTTGTGCGCCACCCCTCCATGACATCGGTCAGACTCCGGCTGCGGGACCGCTCCCCCGGCCCCCGGGTGGAGAGGCCCGGCGGAAGGTTGTTAAAAGGAATCACCTGATCCCCGGTCACAAGCCAGGCTCGGGAGATCTTCCGGCCGGTCTCGTTTTCCACACGGAGCTGCCATGTCTCCCCGACGCCCGTCGCCGTCACGCGGATTGGGGGCGGATTCGTCATCAGCGCATCATGCACGAACACCTGGCTGGTCCAGACCGCGACCGGCAAGGTGGCCCGGCACCCGTCGCCCCCCACCGTCACAACCCCTCCGGGCAGGGAGCGCCCCCCTTGAAGACTCAGCTCGGGACGGATCGTCGAGACAGGAGAGGCCCCCTTGAACTCGTAGCTGGCGTTGACCGGGGAATAGACCCCGCCGAACCCCCGGATCCGCCACTCGGCCTGCTCCCCGAACGGGATCAGGTCGACCACCTGAAGCTCGTTCCACTCGGAGTCCCCCGCCCGGAGGCGGTATCCAATCCAGTAAACCAGGAGGGAAAACACGACGACGTAGCAGGGAAAGGTCACCCAGGTAAGCATCTGCCGGTTGATTCGCCGCAGCCAGAGACGGTCCACGGGCCCGATCACGACGAGGTACGTGACCAGGATCAGGAGCAGCCACCCCACGGGGAGCTTCCGGATCTGCTTGCTGTCGACGATCGACCCAAAGATGGCATCCGTGGAGTGGGGCGCATACCGGATGGCGGGCTTGGCGAGATGTTCCGGAAACTCGCAAAGCCTGCCCCAGAACCAGGGCCGCTGCAGCCACGTCAGGAAGGCCCCCCGCTCGGGGTTGAACCCGAGGAGCGTGATCACCCCCCTTCCCCGGGGAGCGGAGAGGATGAGCTTCTCTCCGCCAGGGCCCTCAACGTCCGCAGGCAGGCCCGACCCGGAGAGGTCCATCACGCCCAACTCCGCCCCCACGAACCGTTCGTCCTGCGGTTCGAGCTCCGGGCCTGGGGGCTGAGGCTTCGTCGACGGCTTTGCCCCGGCAAGCGGAAGGGTCGGCCACCCCGAGCGGGCATACCGGGCCAGGGTTTCGCCGGCACGCACGCGCCGTTCCTCCCCCGGGAGCGCCGGCAGAATGCGGCGAAGCCATGGGACCCCCGAGAGGTCTCCCGCCTGTTCCAGAGCCACCACCAGATGCCCCCCCCCGTAGAGCCATGCCACCAGGGCGTTCGCCTGCCCCACCCCAAGGCCAAGGGCTCGCTCTGAGTTCAGGTAAAGCACCTGCAGCGACTCGAGCATCAGAGGGTTTTCCGGGAACAGATCCGGCTGGAGGCGGGCCACCCCCGGGAGCAGATCGGGATCGACTCCCTCGAGCTTGGGGAACACCGGCCCCCCCGCGACGGTCCTGGGGAGAATCCCGATCATGAGCCCCCCCGCGGGAACCCATCGACGAGCCGGCTGGGAGGCCTCGGCCCGGAGCCGCCCTCCTGCGTCGTAAAGCCGCGCGTGCCATTCCGCCTGATACAGCTGAGTCCGATGGGCCGGGATCGCAAACCGCTTCAGCGTCCCGGTCGGGAGCTCCACGGTGGTCTGGCGAATCCCCTCGCTTCCAAAGGCCCCGGCCTCAAGTTCCACCCGCCCCACGAAACCCGGCCCGTCATTCTTCACCTCAAAGGTCACCGGGAAGCTCGCGAAGTCTGGAACCAGCCCGTCGAGTCCGAGAAACATGTCGAAGCGGAGGCCAGCCTCCGCCCCCGCGGCAGCCCGGAGGAGCAAGGGAGTGAGGAACACCAGGAGAGTGAGGGCCCGTTTCATCGCACGGGGGGCGGACGGCCTCCCATCCATTGGACCGCGCCAGGGAGGGGGCGTCACGGCCCACCCCGGGACTCGGAGCGGAGGCGGCCGGCGCTGGGACTGGGAGGACCCGCCTTGCTCACGGACATCATGTCGCGTTCGGTTCAGTCGCGGTGGTTATAGGGCCGGCGACCCGCCGCGCGCAACCCGCGAGTCCTGATGGCCCTCCCCTCAGCGGCGGCGAAGGACGTCGATCAACTGCCGGGCCTTCTCCGCCCCGAAGACATCCGCGGCGAGCGCCTCCATCTCGGCCTGCTCCTCCGCATCGATCAGCGCCCGCTCCTCCGGAGTGGTGGCTTCCTGGCGGGCGGCCTGGAAGCGCGCCGAGAGTTCGGGCCCCAGCCCTTGCACGTACTCGTAGAAGCTTTGCATCTCCTCCGTCGTCAACCCCGCCTCGCGAGCCACGGCAGCCATCTCACTCCTGCCCAACTCCTCCTGCTCCGCCTGAACCCGCGCCGTTTCAAGGCGCTGCTGCTCGGCAATCCGGTCCTCCCCGAGTTCCTGGACGAGGCTTTGCCGGAATTTCTGGAACCGATCCCGCCACGCAGCCTGCGGGTCGGGGGTGCCGGGAGGCGGAGCGACCGCGTTCATCGAGGCGCCAGGCGGGGCGAACCCGACCCCCGACTCCTCGGCCTTTGCCACCATGCGACGAAACTCCTCGACCGTCTGCGCCTCGGGGAGCTCCCGGCGGACGAATTTCGCGGCCGGGGAGTCATGAAACCGATACTCCTCGTATTCCGCCGGGGTGAGCAGGTTGCGAATCTCATCCTCCCGCTCCTGGAGCGACTCCAGCCTGGCACTCTCCTGGGAGGGATCCGACCACCCGTACGGGACTTCCGTGGCAGATTCCGAACGTTCCCGATCAAGCCGGTCGTACGACCTCCAGAGCGCCCGCAAGGCTCTCTCCTTCTCTCCCGGGAGGTACGACTCCGGCGTGGACATTTCCGGAAGGCCCAGGAGCCGGGTCCGGATAGCGGACATCTCCTTGCCAAACAACCCCTCGAGCTGGGTGGCAAGTCCGTCGCGGAGATCTCCCAACCGGGTTCGAAACCGCCGTTCCTCACCCGGATCGACCCCGCGCCAGTACGGAACGGCGCGGTCGTGGTCGGCGGCGAAGGACAGCGCCGTGGCGTAGGCCTTCCGGGAGAGCCTCAGGACGATAATGTCCTGCACCGTCTCCTCCGGGCAACCCGCCGCCCGCAGGTGCGCCATCAGGATCGCCGGGTTGCTCG
The DNA here is from genome assembly GCA_003452185.1 of Verrucomicrobiales bacterium. Lineage (GTDB taxonomy): Bacteria > Verrucomicrobiota > Verrucomicrobiia > Limisphaerales > UBA11320 > UBA11320. The sequence continues at coordinate 7,197 of DMJJ01000213.1, forward strand.
AGTCCAGCAGGGACCACGGGGTCGCAGGCAGGTCACCCCGGTCGGGCTGGGGGCGTCCCGCGGTTGTGAGGGCCACCCCCGTTGAGGTATGGCCCCGGGGGCTGCGGCTCAGGTCCGGGGCCTGGGATGTCGGGTGCTTCCAGGCCACGGCTCCCAACAGCAGCAGATTCATCCAAAGGCTCACCACGAGGGCCCGGTTCATGGCGCACTCCCTCCCCCGGCGAGTACTTGCAGCCAGACCCCGTCTCCGGCCCGGGCAAACCGGGCGGCCTCTGCCCCGAGAACCTCTTCGATTCGGGCCGTGGCTCGGCGCTGGACCTCCGCGAGCTGTCGCGCCCGCTCCGGCGCCCCCACGGTTCCATCCCGGCGGATGGCGTCCGCGGCAGCCATCGCGTCACGCTTCGCCTGCCATGCCAGGGCGGCGGCCTGGTCCGGAAGCCCGAATCGCTCGACCGCACGCGAGGACCATACATAGAACAGATCCGAGGCCTGCTCAAACTCCGCCGCCCGCTTCTCCCCCAGGGCCTGCCGCGCCGCCTGAACCTCCGCCGCCTTTCGCAGGTAGAAATCCCCGGGGGTCTTCGGATCCGCGGCAAGCCGCTCTTCGATCTTCATCAATGCTTGAAACTCCGACTCCGTCGCCTCGAACCGTCCCATCGACTGGCGGGTCCTCGAGGCTGCGGCCAGGTTGCGGTACCTGAACTCCTTCATCTCCTCGGGGGAGAGTATGGTTTCCAGCACCTTGAGCTGCTTCCGCTCGAGCTCGGCCTCCCGGTCCGCCCCGCCGCTGCCCGCCAGGTGGAGGCTCGACGCCTCAAGCTCCTCGAAGTAGCCCGAAGCCGCGAGGGCCTCAAGCGCGGCACGCCGCTTTTCCTCGCCGAGCGAGGCAAGCTGCCTGGCGGGCCCCCAGAGCTGCAGCAGGACGACATCGATCAACTCCTGCTGGGGGAGGGTCACCCCGAGCAGCGATCGCATCACCTCGCCCTGCTCGCGAGCCAGCGCCTGAAGCCGGGCGAGCTGGTCGGCGTTGGGTCCCCCACCCGAGCGGGGTTTCTGCCAATATTCCCTCCGGACGGGAGTCCAGATCTGCCGGGCTCGGAGTACAAACTCCTGGGTGAGATCAGCGCCGATCACATCCCGGATCAGCGACTCGGGGCATCCGACGGCCCGAAGGTTGGCGATGTACTCGCGGTAATCCGAGGATTCGATCGTCGACCAGTCGATGGGCGATCCCGGGTCGGCGGTGCGGGGGGCCGGGAGGGCATCCGCCCGGGACACCCGCTCCTCAGCGGCCCGGTCCAGACCCCGCCTTCCCCTGGGGGCTCCGCTGAGCCGGGGGATCTCCGTCCACGCGAGCCAGCCTGCGAGGGCGAGGTTGAGGAGGGCCGAGCCGAGGAGCAGCCATCGGCGCGCCGCAGGCTCACTGGGTTCTCGTTGGGCCATGGGAGTTGGCGCAGGGTCCCGACACCTG
>DMJJ01000028.1 GCA_003452185.1 Verrucomicrobiales bacterium
GTCACCATGTACTTGCCGCTCGCGGAAACCTGAACATTCGACAGCACGAGGCTCGCGTTGGTCCCACGGGGGATGTCCTGACCGTCATGCCTCCATTGGTAGGCCAGGGGCCCCGCCCCCTGGGCGTCCACCGAGAGGGTCACCGTGCGGCCCACGATCACAACCCCTCCCGAAGGTTGCCCGTTGAGCAGCAGCAATGGGGGGATCACCCCCCCGGACCCTGGGGAGGGATGAACCGAATGCCAGTTGGCCGGATCGTTCGCAAACCGATCGGCGTTGATGCGGCCTAGCGCATATCCAAGTCCGTCCGCCCCCGCCGGCCAGGGGTCGTTGTCGTTGTAATCCACCCGCTCGGCCTCGATATACGGAGTCACGCCGTTCGTCCCGGGAACGTCGGGGAACAGAAGCGACACCCCTGAGCCCGCGTTGCCAAGACGACCGGAGAACGGTCCGACCACGGGGGACTGAATCGTTCCATACTGCGCTCTGAAGCCATCGAGGGCGACCGGGTTGGCCACCGGGTCGAAGGGAACAACCAGGATGCGCCCCTGGGCGGGAAGCACCAGGTTGGTCGGGAACGCGAACGAGATCGCTCCCCCAAGGTGCCACGTGTTGGTGGGGGTCGCGGGGTCGTAGAGCGGCACCGGGGTCGCACCCCGGTTGAGAAGCTCGATGTACTCCCCGGAGCTGGCGAACTCCGAGGGGAGGGTGTTCGTCGTCACCGGGAGCAGGGGATGATACATGATCTCGGAGACCACCAGCGGCGGCACCCAGGGGGAGGGGTTCGTGGCGGTGAAGCTGTTCGAGGGCATCGTGACGAAGAGCTCGCGGCCCGTGGAGTCGAGATACCGGCCGAAGGAGACCCCTTCGGACTGGGCCCCGAAGGAGACCCCGTGGCGGTAGCCGGTCAGATTCGTGCCGCCGTCGGTTGAGAAGAGATAAAGGTGATCGCCGGTGGCGCTCAGGCCAAACGGGATGATGGCCTGTCCCGAGAACTCGGTTTCCTCGAAGGTGATGAACCCACCCGGGGGCAGGATCGCCCCGTGGGGGATCTGGTACTTCCGAGGGATCCCGGGGTCGTCGCTCAGGAACCATCCCCCGATGTCGGCGGGGGCGGCGGAGAGGTTCTGAAGCTCGATCTTGTCCACCCCGGTCAGGCCGGAATGGTTCACCAGCTCGTTGATCACCACTTGGGGAACTGCGGGACGGGGAAGGTCGCCCGCCCCGGGGGAGCCCCCCTCGTGGCTGCTGGGTCGCCAGGAGGCTTCGTCGCTGAGCTCCAGGGGCGACACGGAGTCGTTGTTTAGGACAAGCGAGAAGCCGGAGCCGTCGGTCGCCGGATACCACCCATCGGCGTAACGGCACTCCAGGATCAGATCTCCCAGCGGGCCTCGGACCTCGATCCGGTCGCCGGAATCCGAGAGGCTTCCGGCGTATTCTCCTCCGATCGGGAGATCGCTGCCATAGCGCGACTGGAAGGCCGCCGTGGTGTGGACCGCCAGCACCCGCGCCCCGGGCGCCAGGAGGCGGTTCGTGAACGTGAGGCTGACGCCCCCCGTGATGCGAACCCCGGCCAGCTGGATGGGGGAGGAGCCCGTGTTCCGGAACTCCAGGTACTCGAAATCGGATGGAGAGAAGAGACTCAGCGCATCCGGGGGGAGGGGATGGTACATGATCTCGGTGAGGGCCAGCGGCAACGGTGCCACCACGAAGGTGTCCGCGGAGGGCCCGCTCCAGCGGGTGCCGTTGCGTGCGCGCGCCATCACCCGGGCGTTCCCGGAGAGAGGGATCCCGGCAGCCGTGTAAAGCGCTGCCGTCGACGACACGCCCCCTCCCGGGAGCCGGGGGTCCGAGCCATCCAAGGTATAGTAGATCGTCCCGGAAGGGGCGGTGAGCGTGAGCTTGGATCCCGCGGGCACCCGGCCACCCCGGGCACCAAAGGCGGGCGGCTTGAGAAACTGCGAGTCAATCCAAGTGTAACGCCCCGAGATCCAGGATTTCATCGAGGTGATGATCCCCGCGTAAGTGGTGGGCGTGACGTAGAAACTTGGGTTGGGCCAGACGTAGGTGCCCAGGCGGGGCCACTTTTGGAAATCGCGATCCGCCGCCTCCGAAAGCGTCGCCGCAATCCCGTCCACCCGGGCCAGCACATTCGAAAGCGCAAAGACATTGGTCCGGAGCACGCTCCACCGGTCGGCGATCTTCTGGTTGAAATCCGGGTCCCCCGAGGTGCTCGTGGCGGAGGTGGTCCCGGTGATGAGCCGCCGGAGCCAGATATGGTCCGCATCCCCGAGCAGGGTGTAATACCAGCCGCTCGTGACCGAGCCGTCGAGATAGTCCGCGTTTCCGAAACTGAGGTTCCAATCCCAGATCGGTTCCATCCGCACCTTGCCGCCCCGGTCCTTCTGCATGTAGTTGCTCAGCCGGTAGCCGTCGATCTGCTTGGTGAACTCGACGATCCAGTGAAAGTCGACGAACGAATCGGTGTCGATGAAGCTGGAGTAATGGTTTGTGCCCGTGGCTGTCAGCCAGGTCGGGGAGTAGAGGGCGGCTTCAAACCGGTTCAGATACGCCTGAAGCCAGCTGAGCTGCGCCGGGGTGATCTCCGTCGGCTGGGGTTCGTGGATCTTCAACGTCTGGCCGGCGAATCCCCCCCCTCCGCTGGTGTAAAAGTTGAGGTCCCCGGCGCTGTCCTTGTCCTTCTTGAACATGTAGCCCCCGCTGATGTTCGGCTCCGTGGTGTCCGCCGGGGTCAGCTTGGCGATGTCGACCCGGTGCCCGCTCGCCTTGATCTTCTCCAGGAGGATATACACCCCGGCGTAGTCCCGCGGGTATTGCACCTTTCCGCCGCCGCTGTTGACGAAGACCTCCACGAACCGGCGTCGCACCGAGTAGTGGCCCATCTTCTCGAAAAGCTCGTAGGCGAGGAAATTCTGCATGAACGGCTTGTCGGTGTACGGATTGTTCAGGATCCAGTCGGAATCCGCCGGAAGCCCAAACAGCCCCTCGCTCCGGTCGATTCGATACGGGTCCTGAAGCTCCACCCGGTACGGTTTCTTGGGGAACCCGGCAGAGGTCTGTCCCCGGATCCCCATCTCCGATTGGCCCAGATACTCCGGCGCGCCGAGCGGCGAGCTCCGCCCCTGGGTGGTGTCAAACGCCACCAGCGAGGCGAACGTGCGGGGCTGCCCGGTCGGAACATGGTCTGCCACCGGAACGCCCCCGGTGCTGAAGATCATCAGCGGGAGCTCCGAGGTGAACCCCGAAACCGTGGAATCAACGAGCATGTACGTCTCCGCAAGAATTTCCCCCGGGAGCAACCCGGCCTGGAAGACGCGCGCCTTGAGGGTTAACGAGGTGTTCACCACCACCGGAGCCGTGTAAAGCGGGGAGGTCGCCACCGGAAGCGATCCATCCAGGGTGTAGCGAATCTGCCCCGAGGGGCTCGTCAGGCGGATCGAGAGGGTGTCGTTGGTGTAAACCCCGCCCGGCAGCGAAAAGAGGGGCAGGGGAGCGAACCCCGCTCCACGGGAGAGATTCTTGGCCCCAGGGGTCGGGGTGGTATAGAAGCCGACCAGGGTCGGGTCCGCCGTATCCCGCCCGTAGGAGATGTCGGACTGCTGGGCCGGATAGGCCGGGGCGAACTCCGATGCCACGTTGGTGTTCGAGTCGTACAACCCGAGATAGCCGCCGCTCTTGCCGAGCTTGAAGCTGGTGTGAAGCGCCGCCGCCGTGTTCGTCCGGTTCTTGCCCGAGGCCCAGATCAGGAGATAGTTCTTCGCCCCGAGGGAGATGGCCGGAAGGCGCCATTTCGTCGGGTTGGCAGCCGAGTCGGTCAGGAACCACCAGATCGGAAGAGCGT
>DMJJ01000469.1:0-1574 GCA_003452185.1 Verrucomicrobiales bacterium
GGTGGCGTGGTACTCGAGCACCCCGGGGTCGGGAATCGATCCCCGGGCCTCGCACGCCGCCCGATAGAGGCCGGGCCACCAGTTGTCGTGCCGGGTGAGCCCCTGGTCGCGGTAGGCCTGCCAGTTCATGAGCGCCTTTGACCAGCACCGGTCTCCATGCTCCACCGCCTCGTGGGCGTTGGGGAACCGGGAGACGTACCAATCGCGCCCCACCCGGGCGTGCAGCACCTCATCCGCCCAATCATAGTCCTGGATCATGGCGGCAAAGGGGCTTCCCGACTTCACCCCCACCTCCCACTCATACCGTTTGCCGCTCCTCGGCATCAGCCCCTGCTCGATGAAGTAGAGCACCGCATGGCGCTCGTCCGGGGTGAGCTGGGTGTTGAGGGCGAGCGACCAGGTGAAGTTGACCCGCACGTGGTCGGGCCAATGGATTCCGGCCTGAACAAACCCCACCTCCCCCATCATCGCATGGCGGGCCTCGTCCCACAGCTGGCGGGTCATGTCCTGGTAGTACGCCCAGGGCTTGCCCGGCGTCTCCGTGAGGATGCTGGCCATCATCTCGGGCACGTCGATCTCCCGAAGGCGCTTGTAGTACATCATGAGCGCCTTGTCCTCCGGGCGGCGCGACTCGTCGTAGAGGAACACCTCGGCATGCACCCCCATGTTGTAGGGATCAAGGAACCGCTCGTCACGTCGCGGCACCCCGTCGTAACGGAAGGACGTGGCGGAGTGATGGGGGACCCGGGGCTGGCGCGACTCGGGATCGGCTCCGTGGAGGTCCCCGCATCCGGAAAGCACCCGCGCAAGCAGGTCCGTCCAGGGACCCATGGCCGCGCGCTGCGGGGCATCGACCAGGCAGCCGATGGCCGTGCGGCCATATTCCGCGACCTCCTCAAGTTCGAGCAGGGCGAACCGGCAGAGGCGGACGGTCGGGTGGTCGACCAGCCGGTTGGTGTCGCGGAGGTGGCGATGGAACGCCCGGACCACGGCCGGCAGCGCGATCTCATACAGCCCCACCAGGAGCTCTCCGGTCGAAGGGGCGGCGAGGATCTCGTTGAACAGGAACTCCAGGTCGGGGTCGGGCACCTGGTCGAGGCCGAGCGGGGGCTCGCGCATCTCCCCGACCCGTCGTCGCAGGGCGCCGGCATGCTCGCAGCAAAGATGCGCGTGCAGGCTGAAGGCCATCTTGAGCTCGTAGACCGGCTCGGCGGTGAGGCGGGCGGTGAAAATCTGGTGAAGGCGCTTCAGTGCGTAGTGAATCCGCTTCAGCCGGGCGACGCACCCCTCGACGGAGAGGCCCGGTGTTGCCGCCTCCGCCATCGAGCAGATCCCGGCGATGGAGGGGAGCCCGCGATACGACCGATACTCGTGCATCCGCATACGCCGCCTATGAGTACCAAGCCCCGCCGGTCTTTCAACCCGGGAGTCATCCCTCCCCTCCTCGACGCCCCCCTTCCCAAGCAGGCATCCCATCCCCCAAAAACCCCGTTCTCAGTCCCCGCCTCTGCGTCTCCGCGTCACCGCGATTCCAAAGCGAACAGCGGACCTGCGTGAACAGGCATCTGGGCCCC
>DMJJ01000469.1:1838-2008 GCA_003452185.1 Verrucomicrobiales bacterium
AGGCATCTGGGCCCCCTTCAAGCCAGAGTCGATCCAAGCGCCCCCCACCGACCCCGTCCCACCCGCTTCAACCGCACCGGGCGGGCTGCGGGATTCGGATTGAATGCCCCCCGCAAACCGGAACACCATGGCCCCATGGCGAATACATTCGGCACGCTGTTCCGGATCAC
>DMJJ01000469.1:2274-2676 GCA_003452185.1 Verrucomicrobiales bacterium
TCCCACGGCGGGGGCGTCGGCGTTGTCATCGATGGCTGCCCCCCGATGGTCGAACTCACCGAAGCCGACATCCAGCCTGACCTGGATCGACGCCGCCCGGGGCAGTCGAAGATAACGACCCCGCGCAAGGAGGCCGACACGGTCCGGATTCTTTCCGGGACCTTCGAGGGGCGCACCCTGGGGACCCCCATCTCGATGATGGTGGACAACACGGACGCCCGACCCGAGGCCTACAGCGAGATGGCGACCAAGTTCCGCCCCTCCCACGCCGACTACACCTACACGGCGAAGTTCGGGATCCGCAACTGGCAGGGGGGAGGCCGCTCCAGCGCCCGGGAGACCATCGGCCGCGTGGCGGCAGGGGCTGTCGCCAAAAAGATCCTGAAGGAGCGCTTCGGCGTC
>DMJJ01000386.1 GCA_003452185.1 Verrucomicrobiales bacterium
GCCAGCTGGACGGCGGGGAAATCCCCCTCGCTGCCGTCGGCCTGGATCTGGAGGTCGGCCAGCTCCGGAATCTCGAGGCCGAGGGAGAAGGAGATCGCTCCCATGCCGACGCCGTCGCCGAAGAGGTTGGCCTTGATCTTGGCGCCCCAGGCGTTGTTGGCCGGGGTCGGGGACCCGTCGGCGCGGAAGAAGGAGAGATACTTGCTGCTGATGGAGGAGCCGTCCGTGACCGTCGTCTCCACGGTGTCTCCGATCAGCTGTGCGCCGGCGCTGTCGAACAAGGTCCAGGCCGCCTCGTAATCGCTGAGGCCATTGCCATCATCCTCCCATCCAATGATGACATTGCCGTTCTTGGCGATGCCCACCCCGAGGCTCTCGACCTTTCCGTTGTTCAGCGGAAACGGGGAGCCGTCGACGGGAACGTTCACATAAAACGTCGGACTCTTCGGAACGAGCCCGCTGGTCTCGGGGGTTCCAACATCCACGGCCCATGAGGCTGTGGTTGCGGCCGACATCGCCAGAATGGCGGATAGACTTACTTTCATGAGTTGTTGTGTTATGGGGGTTAGCCGTCGGAGGGAAGAAGGAGCTGAAGCTCCAGGTGATCGTCGCCCCCGCTCAGGGATGGCAACTCGCGGATCGTTGAGCACAGGAATGCGGGAAGAAGCTCCGCGTTGAAGCGGGTTTCCTGCCCCCACCGGATACTGCCTGCAAAACAAAACATGCACTACACATGCCCGAGCGCGAACGCCCCACTGAGCTTGGGTTCGATCCCGAAACCCTCGTTCGGAGGGGATGGAAAGTCAAGGCGCTCGAGGGGATAAAGAGGTTGAGGCACCGGCGCTGGGATGGGCCGGTTCCTTCGCGCTCGAAAGCCTCCGCCTCCGCCTGCCACGGGAACTGGTTGAAACGGATTTGCCCGGTAAGAGGATGACGACGAGGTGGATGCGTGTTGCGGGGATTCGGGCCAGGGGGACTTGCGGGCCAGAACCTGGCGGACATTCGATCGGGAAGAGACTACCTCCGGTCCGCAAATCCCCGGTCGATCGGAAGGGATATGGTCCTTCGCGGGGCTTGGTTTCTTCGAGGCAAGAAAGGGTGAGTAAATCAGGCTCATCCCTTGGTGACTTTCGACCGACCCATTCCTTGGTGGCGAGGGCGGGCACGAGGGTGCGTGCTTCGCCAGGGTGAGTCAGAGCGCATCAGCCGAAAGCGAGAGATCATGGAGACGAAAAGGCCAGTCCAGCAGTCCGGGCAGGAGATCCACTTCGATCCCGAGGAGTTCATTGTAAGCAAGACCGACCTTCGCGGGGTGATCACCTACGCGAACGATGTGTTCATGCGGGTCTCCGGTTACTCGGAGGGGGAGTTGATCGGCCAGCCCCACAATATCATCCGTCACCCCGAGATGCCGGGCTGCGTGTTCAAGCTGGCGTGGGACACGCTCAAGTCGGGGCGTGAGATCTTCGCCTACGTGGTGAACATGGCCCGCAACGGGGGGCACTACTGGGTGTTCGCCCACCTGACGCCCAGTTTCGATGCGGCCGGCGGGTGCATCGGATATCACTCCAACCGTCGTGCACCGGCGGCGGATGCGATTCCCAAGGTCAGGAAGCTCTACGCACTCCTGCGGGCCGAGGAGGCCCGGCACGTGGAGCGCGTGAAGGGGGTGGCCGCCGGCCACGCCCTGCTGACCCGCATGCTGGCGGAGCAGGGGGTCAGCTATGATGAGTTTGTCTGGAGCCTCTCCGAAACCACCCGAATGGAGGCCGCGCTATGAAAGAGGTGATGGAACGGCTCAGGAACGTGGTCGCCGGATTGATCCCCGAAGACCGGCAAAAGCAGCTCGATGTCATTGCCGAGGTCTGCGAGGCGGCGGCGATGGGAGATCTCGAATCCCGGGTGGTGGGGCTGGCCGAAGACCCCGCCTTGGGAAGGCTGGCGACAGCGCTGAATCACCTCCTGGACATCAGCGATGCCTATGTCCGGGAGTCGGCCGCCGCCATGGAGGCTTGCAGCAAGGGGTGCTACCACCGGCCCATTCTCCGGCAGGGCATGGCGGGCGCCTACCGCAAGAGCTCCTCCACGATCAACCGCGCGGCCCTGAAGATGAAGACCGACGCAGGCCAGATCGCCGCATTCCAGGCAGAGCGCCAGCGGGTGGTGGATGATGTGACGGAGACCACGCAGTCGATCGCTGCGGCGTGCGAGGAGCTGACCGCCACGACCAGCGAAATCTCCCGCCAGGCCGAGACCTCCGCGCGCCTGACCGATGGGGCGGTGGGGGAGGCCGACCGCACCCTGTCCGCCGTGGATGGCCTCGTCGCCGCGGCCGGCGAGATCGAGTCGGTGGTGACCCTCATCAGCCGGATCGCAAGCGAGACCAAGCTCCTGGCGTTGAACGCCTCCATCGAGGCGGCGCGCGCCGGGGCCAACGGGGCCTGCTTTGCCGTGGTGGCTCAGGAGGTGAAGACCCTCTCGCAAGGGACGGGGGATGCGATCGAGAACATTGAGAAGCTCGTGGAGCGGCTTCGATCCTCGTGCTCCGGAGTGCACGGGGCCATCCGCCAGATCAGCGGGTCGATTCATCAGATCCATGGCAACGCCAACACCATCTCGACCTCCGTCGGCGAGCAGGTGCAGGCCACGGGGGAGATCGCCCACCGGATCGAGTCGGTGCTCGACACCATGCGTGCCCTGCAAGGGGGGGCAGGGGCTGCCGGAGGAGCCCGCGGGGCGTAGTCGCGTGCCGACGGGTGCGGGTGCGGGTGCGGGTGCGGGCGTCAGAGCGTCGGGCCGAGCGCCCACGGGGCAAATTCCTCATCCCCCAGGCCTGCCAATTCGCTGCGGGTAGGCTCGCCGGACGCCGCTGCGAGGATCTTCTCGAACAGCTCGCGCCCCACGGACTCCACCGTGGCGGTTCCCTCCAGGATCGATCCGGCGTTCTGGTCCATGTCCTCCTGCTGGTGGAGGTAAAGCGGGGTGTTGCTTGCCACTTTGAGGCAGGGGGTGGGCTTGCACCCGTAGACGCTTCCCCGGCCCGTGGTGAAGACCGCCACGTTGCAACCCCCGGCCACCAATCCGGTCATGCTCACGGGGTCGTAGCCCGGGGTGTCCATGAAACAGAATCCCTGCGCCGTGACCGGCTCGGCATACCCGTACACTGCCTGCAGAGGGGCGCGCCCCCCCTTGGCGATCGCTCCGAGGCTCTTCTCGTAAATCGTGGTGAGCCCCCCCTGGCGGTTCCCGAACGACGGGTTGTTGTCGATGGTCGTCCCGTGCAGCCGCACATGATCCTCCCACCATCGGACCTGGGCCAGGAGGCGGTCCCGGACCGCGGGGCTGACCGCCCTCCGGGCGAGGAGGTGCTCGGCGCCGTAGATTTCGGGAGTCTCCGCCAGCACCGATGTCCCGCCGTGGGCCACAAGGAGGTCCGAGGCGACCCCGAGGGCCGGGTTGGCGGTGCATCCGCTATGGCCGTCGGAGCCCCCGCAGTTCATCGCCAGGGCGAGCTGGCTCAGCGGTTGCGGCGTGCGCCGGTGGGCGGCGGCGACGGGCAGGAGCCGACGGACCGCGGCGATCCCCGCCTCCACGGTTCGCCGCACCCCGCCGGCCTGCTGGATGTTCAACACGGCGGGGGTGCCCTCGCCGCACGAGCCCGCCCGGTCGAGCCCCTGGCTGGAGAGGAGCGCGGAGGCCTGGTTGACCTCGCATCCCAGGCCGATCATCAGCCAGCCGCCGATATTCGGATGCCGGGCGATTCCTGCCAGCACCCGCTGGAGCACCTGGGTCGGCTCCCCGGGGTCCATGGCGCATCCTCCCTTGTGCGTGAAGGCCAGGACGCCGTCGACCGTCGGGAAGTCCCTCCGCAGCGCCTCCCCCCGGAAGGCCTCCGCGACGTAACGCGACACGGAGGCGGAGCAGTTCACGCTCGAGATCACGGCGATGTAGTTGCGCGTTCCGGCGCGTCCCTTCGCGCGCGAAAACCCCTGGAAGCGTCGTTCCGTCCCGACTCCCTCCGCGGCTCCCGCGGGACGCCCCTCCGTTGCTGCGTGCTCCTGGGAGCGGGGGGGTATCTCGCCGGCGGCCAGGTTGTGGGAATGGACGTGGTCCCCGGCGGCGATCGGCCGGGAGGCGGTGCCGATGTATTCCCCGTACTTCAGGACCGGTGCCCCGGCCGGGAGGTCGCGCAGGGCGAGCTTGTGGCCGGGCGGGATGGGGGCGCGTGCGATCACGCGGCCCGACGGGCCGTCGAGCTCCGTTCCTGCGGCGATCGGCTTGCGCGCCACCGCGACCGAGTCCTCCGGTGCGAGCAGGGTGGCGAACTGGTGGAGGGGATTCATTCGCCCCCCGTGACGACGCTGATCAGTTCGCCATCCTCGCACTGCACCGCGACCTCGAACGGGCGGCAGCAGACCTCGCAATCCGTGATGAACCGCTGGGAGCCGGCTGAGGCGTCGATCAGGATGGAGTTCTCCTCCCCGCAAAACGGGCACGCTATCGCTTCATCGTCGCGCATGGCCCCACCTCAACCTGAACCCCGGGAGGAGGCAAGGCGGATTCTCCACGGCCCCCCTCCCGCCCCCTGTAGCCACCGACGTCAGGAGGTGTGGCTCGCGCCGAGCGAGCC
>DMJJ01000245.1 GCA_003452185.1 Verrucomicrobiales bacterium
AAAGGTGGCCCCCACCCTGTTCGTAAGCGACAAGCCCCGGCTCTAACCCAGCCCGCCCCCCGCCCACCCCTGCTCCTCGGGAGGGGACCTCCCGTAGAGAATTCCCTCCTCCACGGCTCTAGTAGTCGACGGGAGAGCCGATTCAGTTTCCGTGGGCGCGTGCGACCGAGCCGCCAAGGCTCTGATCCCTCCCCCCCGCCCCAGGCCGGAAGGCCTCCCACGCCGGAACGGATGGACTGGGCATGAAACTTGCTATCCATCAGCAGGACCGGTGGGAAACGCCCCCGATCCGGATGAACGGGCAAGCCTCGAGATAAGAACTGATTTATGGCGACCGATACAAACCAGCCGGGCGATGCCCCCGTGCCCGGGGGTTCCCCTGCCCCTCTCTATGATTTGAAGGCCGCGCTGGAGCGTATGGACGGGGATGTGACCTTGCTGCACGAGATCATCGACATTTTCCTGGAAGACTCCGAAGGGTGCCTCTCGACCGCCTCCTCCTCCGCGGCCAAGCGGGATGTGACGGCGCTCCAGCGGGCGGTTCACACCATCAAGGGGGCCGTGGGAAATTTTGCCTCCCCCGAGGCGACCGATCTTGCCCAGCAGATGGAACTTTTCTGCAAGCAGGGGGAGGTTGACCAGGCCATCGCCCTCTTGCCCCCCCTGACCCGTGCCGTCCGCACCCTGGCCGAGGCCCTCCGGGAGTATCGCCGGAAGGAGGCGGCATGAAGATTCTCGTAGCCGAGGACGACGCAACGTCACGGTGGGTCCTGGAGCGCGTTCTGAAGCGCTGGGGACACGAGATCCAGACGGTGGAGACGGGTACCGCCGCAACCGAGGCGCTCTGCGCCGCCGACGGCCCGCAGCTCGCGATCCTGGACTGGCTGATGCCCGGGGCCACGGGCCCCGAGGTCTGCAAGGCGGTCCGCGCCCAGGCTCAAACCCTGGGGAAGCCGCGCTACATGATCCTGCTCACGTCAAAAGCCGATAAGCACGACGTGGTCGTGGGGCTGGACGCCGGCGCCGACGACTACATCACAAAGCCCTTCGACCAGGAGGAGCTCCGGGCCCGCGTCAAGGTGGGGCTCCGGGTGGTGGAGCTCCAGAACCAGCTCGCCGAGCGGGTCGCGCAGCTCGAGGAGTCGATCGCCCGCGAGAAGCAGCTCCAGGGACTGCTGCCCATTTGCTGCTACTGCAAGAAAATCAGGGACGACGGGAACTACTGGCATCAGGTGGAAAGCTACATCGTCAGCCATGCCGACGTCCGCTTCAGCCACAGTGTCTGCCCCGACTGCTCGGAGCGGGTGCGCAAGGAGATTGCCACCCACGCGGCGGAGAAGGCGTCGCAGGCCCGCAGCAAGGACAAGTAGCGCACCGGGACGGAACCCGCACCCCAGACCAGACCCGAGACTCGGAAGCCCTTTTCAGAAGATAGCCGGATGCACACCAAACCCATCAAGGTCCTGCTGGTTGAAGACAATCTTGCCCATGCGCGAGCCATCGGCGAAGGGCTGTGCGCGAACCTGCACGACCGGTTCGACCTCACCTGCGCCGAACGGCTTTCCACGGGGCTTGAGATCCTGGCTCGGGGGGGAGTTGACCTCCTGTTGCTCGACCTGAACCTCCCGGACAGTGTCGGGCTCGGGACCTTTGAGCGCTTTCATCGGGCCGCCCCGGCCCTCCCGATCGTGATCATGACCGGGGTCGACGACCCCACCCTCGGGCAGCATGCCGTGGCGGCCGGCGCCCGCGATGTCCTCGTCAAGGGGCAGATCGAGCCCTCGCTCCTCGCTCGCGTGATCCAGCACACCGTGGAACGCCAGAGGCTGGAAGCCGTCTCCCGCGCCGGGGCCCGCGGCTACGGATCGGTGTTTGACCACTCCCTCGAGGCGATGCTCCTGCTGGACGACGAGGCCCGGTGCCTCGCGGGCAACAGCGCGGCCTCGAACCTCCTCGGCCGATCGCTCCAGCATCTCAAGGGGAAGCGGATCAACGAGATCCTGGTAGCACCCGAGGACTGGGCCCGCCGCTGGGAGCGCTGGCGCCAGGAAGGCCTTCTCGACGGGACCCTGCAGTATGTGCGGGGCGACGGTGAGATCGGCGACCTTGAGTTCTCGGTCACGCCCGATTGCATTGGCTCGTGCCACCTGGTGGTCTTTCGGGACATCACCTCACGGCGTCGCACGGAGGAAAACCTCCGTGGCTCCTGCGAGCAGTGGCGCAGCCTCGCCACCCGCTACCAGGCCTCGCATGCCGAACTGCAACGGCAGCACCTTCAGCTCCAGCGTGAGCTGACCCTCCAGCTCGCGGAGCTCCGCAAGACCCTCCTCGTCCCCGGGACCGGAGACGAACCCCACGGCTCCACCCCGGAGGTCGCCGGCGCCCTCGAGACCCTGGCCGACACCCTCGTCCGCGGGATCGCCCAGCTCAAGCCCTCCCCCCGCGAGCGCAAGCCGGTCAAGCTCGGCCCCATCGAGGCCCTCAGGAGCCAGGCCCGGGAATTCCAGCAGCGCACGGGAATCCAGTGCACCCTCTTTTCAAAGCTCCGCGAGAAGTCGGGCGATGAGAGCCCCGCCACCCGTCTCTGCCCGATCCTCGAGCAGGCCCTGAGCAACGTCGCGATCCACGGAAGCGCCACCTCCATCCAGGTGCGCCTCCTCAACGAAACCGGAAAGCTGGTGATGGAGATCGAGGACAACGGGGAGACCGTCACCGAGTCGCAGCTGACCGACCCCCGCACCTTCCGACTCTCGGGGGTCAGGGAGCAGGTGCTTCGCTACGGGGGAGACTTCGTCCTCCAGGGAACTCCGGGCAAGGGAACCACGCTGCGGGTCTGGATCCCGAGCAGCGCCCTCCCCCAGAGCCAGAAGGCGCCCTAGGAGCCCGCCCCCCCCGGTTGGCCTCCCTCCCCATCTTCCTCCCTCCCCGCCCACCGGGTCGGGCTTGGGCCCATCCGCTGGAGCCGTTAGCCGATAAGCCGGTCGAGGGCGCGGGAGAGGCCCGCGAGCAGGAGGTCCACCTCGTCCGTGGAGACG
>DMJJ01000001.1:0-1881 GCA_003452185.1 Verrucomicrobiales bacterium
GGACCGCCGGGCAGGCTGCCGTGGCCCGCGAGTTTCCGCTGAAGTCGGGGGGGAGGCTCCTGATCGCGAGCCAGCCCGTCTCCACCGGGGATGGCAAGGCGATCCCGGCCTCCGGGCTCACGCCCGATATCCTGGTGACGGTGGACCCGGAGCGGGAGCGATCCTCCCTGGAGGACTTCCTCAGGGGCGGGGCGGCCTCCACCAATAGTGTCGAGCTGGCGGCCCGGAAGGGGGTCCTCTCCGGCGGGGTGACCAACCGTGCCTCGGGACGGCGGCGACTCAACGAGGCTGATCTGGTCCGGATGCAGAAGGAAGGGAAGCGCCCCGACTCGGATTCCGTTGCCCTGGGCTCCGAGTCCCCCGCGCCGGGGCCGGGCGGGGGGCTCCCGGCGGATCCTGTTTTTCTCCGGGGACTCGACCTCCTGAAGGGCCTTGCGGTTGTCCGCCCGGCCCGGGGCCACTGACCCCCGGCGTGCCGCGTCTCATTTTCACCATTGACGGTTTCCTGATCGGGTCCACACTTTGCCCCACATTTTAGCCAATGAAACGGGTTCTCTTCGTCTGCACTGGTAACGTTTGTCGCAGCCCCATGGCGGAGGGCCTCTTTCGCCACGCCGTCCGTGGTCGGAGGGGGTTCGAAGTCCTGAGCGCCGGCGTGGGGGCCATCGATGGCCAGGCGCCGAGCGATCATGCGGTGCGGGCGCTGGCGGAGCTCGGGATCGACATCTCCCATCAGCGGAGCCGTCCCCTCTCGGGGGAGTTGGTGGCCAAGGCCGACTACATCTTCGGCATGACCCACAGCCATGTCGACGCGATCACGCTGCTCTACCCCCACGCGGCCGAGAAAACTTTCCTGCTCCGTGAGTTCGACGAAACCCTCGACTTCTTCGAGAAGGACATTAGCGACCCGATCGGCGGGTCCTATGATGTCTATGTGAACTGCCGCGACCAGATCGAGCAGGGGATTGCCTCCATGCTGAACTTCCTCGACCAGACGACCGGGCCTTCGGGCGACACCACCACGTTCACCACCCGCGGCACGATCGCCGTGGGGGCCGATCACGGCGGGCTCGACCTCAAGGAGGCGATCAAGGGCCACCTGAAGGCCGCGGGGGTCAAGATTGTTGACCTTGGGACCCATTCACGGGAGTCGACGGACTACCCCGATTACGGCCGCGCGGTGGCCCAGATGGTCGCCGACCGGCAGGCTGATCTCGGGATCCTCTGCTGCACCACGGGCGTGGGGATGAGCATCGTGGCGAACAAGGTCCCGGGGGTTCGGGCCGCCCTTGCCTTTGATGAGAAGACCGCCCAGCTCGCCCGGGAGCACAACAACGCGAATGTCCTTTGCCTCGCCGGCCGCAGCACCTCCTCGGAGCAGGCGGCCCGGATGGTCGATGCCTTCCTGTCCGCGCGGTTCGAGGGGGGGCGTCATGAACGGCGCGTCCGGAAGCTGGAGCCTTCGGCCGCCGGGCAGCTCCGCCTCGGGGTGGTCGACCCGGAGATCGCCGACACCATCGAGCACGAGCGGGTCCGTCAGCAGGAGAACATCGAGCTGATCGCGAGCGAGAATTTTACGAGCCCCGCGGTCATGGAGGCCCAGGGCTCGGTGCTGACCAACAAGTATGCCGAGGGGTATCCTGGCAAGCGCTGGTATGGCGGCTGCGAGAACGTCGACACCGTGGAGCGGCTCGCCATCGAGCGGGCGCGGAAGCTCTTCGGCGCCGAGCATGCCAATGTGCAGCCCCACTCGGGGAGCGGCGCGAACATGGCGGTGTATTTCGCCATGCTGAAGCCCGGGGACAAGATGCTGACCATGGACCTGAGCCATGGGGGGCACCTGACCCATGGGAACAAGGCCAATTTCTCGGGGAAGTTCTT
>DMJJ01000001.1:2298-7368 GCA_003452185.1 Verrucomicrobiales bacterium
GCCCGCGAGGTCGGGGCGCTTCTCCTCGCCGACATTGCCCACATCGCGGGGCTGGTGGTGGCGGGTGAGCACCCGAGCCCCATCGACCACGCTGACTTTGTCACCACGACCACGCACAAGACCCTTCGCGGGCCCCGTGGCGGGCTGATCCTCTGCCGGGAGAAGCATGCCAAGGAGATCGACTCCCAGGCCTTCCCGGGGATCCAGGGTGGGCCCCTGATGCATGTCATCGCGGCCAAGGCGGTCTGCTTCCATGAGGCGGCCCAGCCGGCGTTCCGTACCTACCAGCAGCAGATTGTCCGGAACGCCCGGGCACTGGCCGACGGGATGAAGCGGAACGGGTTCCGGCTGGTGAGCGGCGGCACCGACAACCATCTTATGCTGGTCGACGTCGGGGCCAAGGGGCTCACCGGTAAGGATTGCCAGCTGGCACTCGACGAGGCCGGGGTCACGGTGAACAAGAACACCATCCCGTTCGAGACCCGTTCGCCGTTCCAGGCGAGCGGCATCCGTCTTGGCACGCCTGCCGTTACCACCCGTGGGATGAAGGAGTCTGAGATGGCGGCCATTGCCGACATGATCAGCGAAGTTTTGATGGATATTAAGAACCTTGACGCTGCCCATGTTGTGAGGCAGCGTGTCCGTGAACTGACCGCTAGATTTCCCTTGCCGTATTGAGGGGTTGGAAGGTTCCAGCTCCCCGCAGCCGCCGCTCCCCGGACACACCCGGGTTTGATCTGCAGCAGTTTCCCCTAATATTGGATAGAGTCCGGGTTTCATCCCCGGGGTGAGCTCGTCCCCGAGCCTTGCCCCGGGTTTGCATCCCGCAACCTGAGTGATCATTGATCGTATGGCCAGAGTGACAAAGAAGACCGACAAACCGGGCGACAACGCCCCGACCCAGAATTCCGGCGGGGGCCAACCCGAGGGAGCCGGGCGGCAGCAGAAGCCCTCCCGCCCCGCGAAGCCGAAACTCGTGCGTCGCCAGCGTCCGGAACAGCCCGAGCTTCCGCCGATGACCGCCCCCGAGCCGCCCTCAGCCAGCGAGGGGATCCAGCTCGAGCCCCCGCGCCATCCGGTGGAGACCACCACGGACGACGACATTCCGGCTCCGAAGAACAGCCAGCCCGCGGGCGACCAGCCCCAGGGGGTCACGCTCAACATCGCCAACCTCCAGGCGATGAGCATGAACGACCTGAACCAGATGGCCCGCGAGATGGGCATCGAGAACTTCGGGACGATGCGGAAGCACGAGGTGATCTTCCACATCCTCCAGAAGAATGCGGAGCGCAACGGAGTCCTCTTTTCCGAAGGGGTGCTCGAGGTCCTGGGTGAGGGTTTTGGGTTCCTCCGGTCGCAGAGCTTTAACTATCTCCCCTGCCCGGAGGACATCTATGTGTCGCCGTCGCAGATCCGCCGCTTTGACCTCCAGACCGGAAACGTGATCGCGGGTCAGATTCGTCCGCCGAAGGACAAGGAACGCTTCTTCGCCCTTCTCAAGGTGGAGGGGGTCGACGGCGAGGAGCCTGACAAGGCCAAGGACAAGACCCACTTCGACAACCTGACGCCGCTCTTTCCCAATCGCCGCTTCCTCCTGGAGACGGCCCAGGATGAGCTTTCGACCCGCGTCCTGGACCTCGTCTGCCCGATTGGCAAGGGGACCCGCGGGCTGATTGTCGCCCCTCCCCGCACGGGCAAAACCGTGCTGATGCAGAAGCTCGCCAACGCGATCCTCAAGAACAACCCCGAGGTCTACCTCTTCATCCTCCTGATCGATGAGCGTCCCGAGGAAGTGACCGAAATGGAGCGGAGCTGCAAGCCTGCGGAGGTGGTGAGCTCCACCTTCGATGAGCCCCCCGAGCGCCATGTGCAGGTCGCCGAAATGGTGATCGAGAAGGCGAAACGGATGGTCGAGCACAAGCGCGACGTCGTCATCCTGCTCGACTCGATCACGCGGCTCGCGCGGGCGTACAACACCGTGCAGCCCCACTCCGGGAAGATCCTCTCCGGCGGCGTGGATGCCAACGCGCTCCACAAGCCGAAGCGGTTCTTTGGTGCGGCCCGTAACATCGAGGAGGGTGGGTCGCTTTCGATCATCGCCACGGCCCTGGTCGACACCGGGTCGCGGATGGATGAGGTGATCTTCGAGGAGTTCAAGGGTACGGGTAACATGGAGGTTCACCTCGACCGTCATCTGGTCGATCGCCGGATCTTCCCCTCGATCAACGTCGAGCTCTCCGGCACGCGAAAGGAGGAGCTCCTTTACCATCCGGACGAGTACAACAAGGTGGTGGTCCTGCGCCGCGCCCTCACGGGGGTTCCCCCGGTGGAGGCGATGGAGCTGCTGCTTGGGAAGCTGCGAAAGACGCGCAGCAACATCGAGTTCCTGCTCGGGATGAATCTCACCTGACAGAAACTCCGGCTCGGCGCCGGAGTTTCTGAGGGGTTGTTAGTGTTTTGCCGATGCAAAAGCCCCCGTGGCCGTGAGGCCGCGGGGGCTTTTTGTTTCCGGGGAAAGGGGGGGCTACTCTGACAGCTTGCCCTTGCCGGCGAGGTGGTTGCTCAGGCGGAGGACATCGGCATCGACCATGAGCTTGGTCAGGTCCTCAAACCGCGTCTTGGGCTCCCAGCCGAGCTTGCGCTTGGCCTTGGAGTAATCGCCGATGAGGAGCTCGACTTCCGCCGGGCGGTAGTAGGCCGGGTCGATCTCGACGTACTTCTTGTAATCGAGCCCCACGTGACCGAAGGCGACTTCCAGAAACTCCCTCACGCTGTGGGTCTCGTTGGTCGCGATGACGTAGTCGTCCGGCTCGGGCTGCTGGAGCATGAGCCACATCGCCTCCACGTATTCCTTGGCATAGCCCCAGTCCCGTTTTGCGTCGAGGTTCCCGAGGTAGAGTTTGCTCTGGAGCCCGGCCTTGATCGCGGCGACGGCGCGGGTGATCTTGCGTGTCACGAAGGTCTCCCCGCGCCTCGGGGACTCGTGGTTGAAGAGGATCCCGTTGCTGGCGTGGAGGCCGTAGGACTCCCGGTAATTGACCGTGATCCAGTAGGCGTAGACCTTCGCGCACCCATACGGGCTGCGGGGGTAGAAGGGGGTGGTTTCCTTCTGGGGAACCTCCATCACCTGGCCATACATCTCGCTCGAGGAGGCCTGGTAGAACCGGGGCTTGATGCCGGTCTCCCGGATCGCCTCAAGAAGGCGGATCGCGCCGGTGCCCGTGATGTCGGTGGTGTACTCCGGGCTGTCAAAGCTCACCCGGACATGGCTCTGGGCGGCGAGATTGTAAACCTCCTCGGGCTGGATCTTGCCGATCAGCCGGGAGAGGGCGCTCGCGTCGCTCAGGTCGCCGTAGTGGAGCTTGAGGGCGGTCTTGTTCAGGTGGGGATCGGAGTAGATGTGATCAAGACGTCCGGTGTT
The DNA here is from genome assembly GCA_003452185.1 of Verrucomicrobiales bacterium. GTDB lineage: Bacteria > Verrucomicrobiota > Verrucomicrobiia > Limisphaerales > UBA11320 > UBA11320. Next base: position 5,720 of record DMJJ01000001.1, read on the forward strand.
GAAGGTGCTGGCCCGGCGGATGATTCCGTGAACCTCGTATCCCTTGGAGAGGAGGAGTTCGGCTAGGTAGGATCCGTCCTGGCCTGTGATGCCGGTGATGAGGGCGCGCTTTGACATAAATGGTGGGGGTTCGTGGCGACTGCTCGGATGAAATCAAATCTCGTGTTGGAGGGCGGGTTGCCCCCGCCCGGCTCTAGTTCTTCTTGTCGGTTGGGGCTGCGGGCTTCGCCGTCTGGGGCTGGAGCGCCGGCAGGGGGATCGGTCGCGGTTGGGTGAGGAACGCGGCCTCCAGGACCCCGTCGGCTCCCGAGCGCCCCCGGACCAGCACCTTGGTGCCGGGCTTGAGGGAGGAGAGCTTGACCGGCGTTCCGCCGCTCCGGTCGAGGGTGGCCGCGGTGCAGCGGACCTGTCGCGTCTCCCCGCGGGGGGTGGTGACGGCGAGGGTGCCGGCGGCGGCGTTGATGCTCGAGACGACCCCCTGGAAGCTCAGGAAGGGAACCGCGGCATCACCGCCGGGGCTTGCGGTCGGGGGGGGCGGCTTGGCGGTCGAGGGGTCGGCTGCGGGGCTCATCCCGGCGGCACCAAGCAGCAGCATCACTCCAAGGAGCAGGCCCGGCAGACGGCCGGTGCTGCGTTCGAGTCGGATAGGCGCGTTCACGAGTTCTTGCACTGCACAACTGTACGAGTCCTGCGGCGACGTCCATTTCGCCCCGGGCCACGGGGGGCAACCCCCGGGACGCCGGCGCGACGCACGCGCCATTCTTTCCTCTATAGAGTCGGTAGCAAGCCGATTTCCTTGACTGTGAGTTTGCTGCAATCGTTTCAGGAGCCGCGCTCATTGATTTTCCACCGGTGCCGATTAACATTACCACGATGGAACGCACGGAACGCCCTCCAGCCGACCCCGAGCTCAGACGCCGGATCCAGGAGCTCATCGCCCACAAGGGCGGGGGCCACAATCCGGACCTCGTGGTGGACATCATCGAGAATGCCCTCAAGCTCCTGGCCGACGTCGAGTCGCGTGGCGATGTCCGGGTGATCCAGACCACGGTGCGTGAGCTCCGCTACGCATTTCGCCTCTTCGCCCCGCATGCCGGCGTCCGCAAGGTGACGATGTTCGGTTCGGCCCGCCTGCAGCCCGCCCGCCGCGAATACCAGGAGGCGGTCTCGTTCGCGAAGCGGATTGCCGACGAGGGATGGATGGTGATCACGGGGGCCGGCCCCGGGATCATGCAAGCCGGGCACGAGGGGGCGGGGCCGGAGCGCAGCTTCGGCGCCAACATCCGCCTTCCCTGGGAACAGAGCGCCAATCCGGTGATCCAGCACGACAAGAAGCTGATCACCTTCAAATACTTCTTCACCCGGAAGCTCACCTTTGTCCGGCAGTCGGATGCCATCGTCCTCTTCCCGGGGGGGTTCGGGACGATGGACGAAGGGTACGAGGCGCTCACCCTCATGCAGACCGGCAAGAGCAAGCTCATGCCGCTGGTGCTGATGGATCGCCCCGGGGGGACTTACTGGAAGACCTGGGACAAGCACATCCGGGAGCACCTGCTCCGCAACCAGCTGATCTCCCCCGAGGACCTCGACCTTTACCACATCGCCCAGGATGTGGATGACGCGGTGCGGGTGATCACGCGGTTCTATCG
>DMJJ01000001.1:7781-9878 GCA_003452185.1 Verrucomicrobiales bacterium
GAGGACAACCAGTTCCTGAAGCTCCCGCGGATCGCCTTCGGGTTCAACCGGCGGGACTACGGCCGGCTTCGGCAAATGATCGACGTCCTCAACGCCCAGTGACCGGCAACGGGGTCGGGGATCCTCCATCGATAGACAACAAAAAGGCCCGCCTCGTGGGAGGCGGGCCTTGAAATCGTATCGGGGGGTGGAGGGGCGCCTCAGGCCGGCTTGGCCTCGACTTCCTCGATCTTGGCGTGCTGCTGGAGGAAATCGACCACCTTCTCATTCAGGAGCTGGCTGTAGATGTCTCGGATGCCGTCCCGCTTCTCGAGCTCCTTGGCGAACTTGTCGGGCGTCATCTGGTACTGGCGTGCCATGGCGACGATCCGCATGTTGAGCTCCTCCTGGCTGACCTTGATCCCTTCCTTGGCCGCGATGCGGCTGAAGAGGAACGTGGCTTTGACCCGCTCCTGGGCCGTCTTGTTCGCCGCGGCGTAGATCTCATCCTTCTGCTGCTCGATCAGCTCGCGGGCGACGCCCCGGCGCTGGTTCTCGGCGACGATGTTGTACACCACGCTCCGGGTCTCCTGGTTGAGGGCGGACTCGGGGAGCTCGAACTGCACCTTGTCCATGAGGCCCTGCACCACCTGGGTGCGGACGTTCCGGTGCACCTTTCCGTTGAGCTCGTTCTGGAGGTCGCCCCGCACGCCCTCGCGGAGCTGGTGCATGGTCTCGGCCTTCCAGGACTTGGCAAACTCGTCATCCAGGGCGGGGAGCTGGCGCTCCTTGACCTCCAGGATCTCGACCTCGAAGGTTCCCTTCTTCCCCTGGAGCTGCGGGGTGACGAACTCGCCCGGGAAGTCGACGGTGACCGTCCGCTTGTCGCCGGCGCCAGCCCCGTGGAGCTGCTCGGTGAACCCGGGGATGAAGGAGCCGGTCTCCAGCTGGAGCCAGAAGTTCTTCTGCTCCGTGAGACCGCGGGCCGCGGGGGCGAGGGCGGTGATCGGCTGCCCCTCGCAGGAGCCGGTGTAGTTGACGACCACGAAGTCGCCGGCGGCCGCAACGCGGTCGACCTTGTTGAAGTTCGACTTCCGCTCCCGGAGCGCGGTCAGGGCGCGCTCGACGTCGTCGTCGGTCACCTTGGCGTTTTCCCGCTTCGCGCTCAGGCCGCGGTATTCGGGAAGCTCGAACTCGGGGGCGGTCTCAACCGTGAAGGCGATCTTGGCATCCTGGTCGGGGGCGAACTGGATCTCCTCGACGTCGGGGTCGGCGATGACGTCGAGCTTCTGGTCCTTGACGGCCTGGCGGAAGACGTCCGAGTAGAGCTTGCGCTTGACCTCGGTGCGGATGTCCTCCTCGAAACGCTTGAGCACCATGTCGCGGGGGGCGCGGCCGGCCCTGAACCCGGGGATCGAGGCGTTCTTGACGAAGTAGGTGGCGACTTCGTCGAAGGCCCCCTTGACTTGCGTGGCCTCCACGTCGATGCGGAGGAGTTTCTTGCACGGCCCCAGATGTTCTAGCGTGACGTTCACAGATTCTTGATTTCGACAGGTTGCAGCCATTCCCGCCCTCGCTGGGGCAACCGGCCCCACCCGTTGGCGGCGAGCCGCAAACCCTATTCGGCACCCCCGGGAGCGTCAAGCCCGGTTGCGCTTTTCCGAAACGGGCGTAGATTCACGGATCCGCTCAACCGGTCCCGCCCCGATGGCGCGCAACGGTATCCGATGTCCCGTGGCGGGACACCCGTTTTGCACCCCCTCCGGGGGAGGGCGATCCGTGCCGGGCGACCCCGCCGGAACGTTCCGGGGCGGGTGAGTGACGTGGACGCGGACGTTGACGTATTGCATCATCATGTATCGAGACCTGAGCCATCCCCGGCGCCGACCCGGGGCCGGCCCCTCCCGACCGACCGCCGGTTCCGCGTTCCGTGCACGGTCCCTTGCGGCGATGGTCCTCGTGGGGTTGCTCGCCCCGTTGGCGGGCGGCGCCGCCCTGCCGAACGACAACCTGGCCGACGCCCTCCTGATCACCGGGGGGCAGGGGAGCCAGGCGGGAACCACCCTGGGATCCCGGCTTGAGCCGGGAGAACCGCTTCATGCCGGTGCGGTCTCGGGG
>DMJJ01000428.1 GCA_003452185.1 Verrucomicrobiales bacterium
TGGCCGGTCACGACCTCCCGGGCGATCTTCACCCCCAGGATGTCATCGTTGCTCGGGACCTCATACATGACTTCGAGCATGAGCTTCTCGATGAGGCTCCGCAGGGCCCGGGCCCCGGTTCCCTTGCGATAGGCCTGGGAGGCGAGCTCGTGCAGGGCATCGGAGGTGAACTCGAGGTCGACCCCTTCCATCGAGAGGAGCTTCTGGTACTGCTTGACCAGGGCGTTCTTCGGCTCGGTGAGGATCGAGACCAGCTGGTCCTCGGTGAGCTGCTGGAGGGTGGTGAGCATCGGGAGCCGGCCGATGAACTCGGGGATGAACCCGAAGCTGATCAGGTCCTCGGGCTCCACGGCCGCCATCATCTCCTCGCGGCTCATCTCGCGCCCCGCGCCGGTGGCCTCGTCGGTCCGGAATCCCATGGTGCGCTTGCCGAGGCGGCGTTGGACGATCTGCTCCAGGCCGACGAACGCCCCGCCGCAGATGAAGAGGATGTTGTGGGTGTTGACCCGGATGTACTCCTGCTGCGGGTGTTTGCGTCCCCCCTGGGGCGGGACGTTGCAGACGGTCCCCTCGAGGATCTTGAGCAGGGCCTGCTGCACCCCCTCGCCCGAGACGTCGCGGGTGATGGAGACGTTTTCGGTCTTGCGGGCGATCTTGTCGATCTCGTCGATGTAGACGATCCCGCGCTGGGCCCGCTTGACGTCGTAGTCGGCGTTCTGCAGGAGCCGGAGGATGATGTTTTCGACATCCTCGCCGACGTAGCCCGCCTCGGTGAGGGTGGTGGCATCGGCGATGGCGAAGGGGACATCGAGGATCTTGGCCAGGGTGCGGGCCATGAGCGTCTTGCCGCTGCCGGTGTTGCCGATCAGCAGGATGTTGCTCTTCTCGATCTCCACCTCGCTGTGGCGCCCCGCCGCGGCGTCATCGGCCCCGGCGCGCGTCACGGGATCCTGGAGGATCCGCTTGTAATGGTTGTGCACGGCCACGGAGAGGGTCTTCTTCGCATGGTCCTGCCCGATGCAGTGCTGGTCCAGGGTCCGCCGGATTTCGTGCGGCTTCGGGACCTGATGCGACGGGGCGGCGGTCTTCTTTGCCTCGTTGGCCATCTCCCGGTCCAGGACGTTCTTACACAGGACAACGCAGTTGTCGCAGATGTAAACGCCCGGGCCGGCGATGAGCTTCTTCACTTCGGCGTGGGACTTGCCGCAGAAACTACACAGGGTGATGCTGGATGGTCGTGCCATTGGATTTGTACGTCAGGAAGTGACCGAGGTTTTCTCCGGCAGGCCTGGCACTTCCTTGCGCGAGACAACGACTTCATCCACGAGTCCGAAGGCTTTCGCCTCATCGGGGCTCATGAAATTATCGCGATCGCAGGCTTTCTCGACGACCTCGTAGGTCTGGCCGGTATGCTTCGAGATGATGGTGTTGAGACGTTGCTTGAGCTTCAGCATGTACCGGACGCGGATCTCCACGTCGCTCGCCTGTCCTTCCGCACCCCCCAAGACTTGGTGGATCATGATGTTGGAGTTCGGAAGGGCGTAGCGCTTGCCCTTGGTGCCACCGCACAGGAGCACGGCTCCCATGCTCGCCGCCTGCCCGATGCAATACGTGTTCACGTCGCAGGTCAGAAACTGCATCGTGTCGTAGATCGCCAGGCCGGCGGTGACGCTCCCCCCGGGGGAGTTGATATACAGGTGGATGTCCTTCTTGGGGTCGGTCATCTGAAGGAACAACAACTGGGCGATGATGACGTTGGAGACCATGTCATCCACGGGAGTCCCGAGGAAGACGATGCGGTCGACCAGGAGACGGGAGTAAATGTCATACCCCCTTTCACCGCGCCCGGTTTGTTCGATCACATGAGGGATCAAGAAGTTTTGCATAAGTTGTTTGTTGAACGTGAGCTGAACGTAGCGCAACCCCTCTCGGACCGTCAAGCTACCCACCCCTGTGGATAGATCGTGGCGGGCCGCTAGTACATTTTCGTACCGCGACCTCGTAAAACTACGTGCCCGCGGGCTGCGTCTGGTGTTGTATCGGACGTATGCGCTTTGCACTGGAACATGTTGGGCTCGCCAGCCTCGATTCCACCTCCCTGGCCCGTTGGTACGTCGGGACGCTCCACGCGAGGGTGATCTTCGACAATGGGCAAAATCCGCCGGCCTTTCTGGTGGAGCTCCCCGGCGGCGGGGTGATTGAAATCTACCCGGCGAGCCACGCGACGCCTGAAACGGGGTACAACCGGCTCGCAGGACTGCGGCATCTCGCCCTGTCGGTGGAGGCGATCGAGCCGGCCCGGGAGGAGCTTGAGGCGCGGGGGGTGGTGTTTTCCGGTCCGGTGAAGCCTGCCGGGGGCGGGGGTCGTGTCCTGTTTTTTGCCGATCCGGAGGGAAACCTCCTCCATTTGGTGGAGCGGCCCCAAGGGTGGGATCCCCGGCCGGCGGAGGAGATTTTTGACGTGGTGAACGAGCGGGATGAGGTGATCGACCGACGCCCACGGAGCGAGGTCCATCGGCGGGGTCTGCTCCACCGGGCGGTCCACGTCCTGGTGTTCAATGCCCGGGGGGAGATTTTCCTCCAGAAGCGCTCCATGTTGAAGGACTGCTTCCCCGGGACCTGGGATTCCTCCGCCTCGGGGCACCTCGATTCGGGGGAGGAGTACGATGCGTGCGCGGTCCGCGAGCTCCGGGAGGAGATTGGCCTGCGGATTGAGACCCCGCCCGAGCGGCTGTTCCGGGTCGAAGCCTGCCCCGAGACGGGGTTTGAGTTTGTCTGGGTCTACCGATGCAGGTCCGAGGGCCCGTTCGTCCTGCAGCCGAGCGAGGTGGAGAAAGGGGGCTGGTTCTCCCCGGTGGAGGTCGACGGGTGGATTTCCGAACGCCCCGCGGAGTTTGCAAGCGCCTTCCCGCTCATCTGGTCCCGGCTCGCCCTCCTCGGAAAGCGATAGCCCGCAAGGGCCGCCGCGCGCCTCAGCCCTGGGGAGGGCCCCCTCCGGTGACCTGCAGGAAGGCATCCTCCAGGAGTCCTCCCTTGCCGGCGAGGTCCCGCATCTCGGCCGGGGTCCCGACCGCGGCCAGGCGCCCCCGGTGGATGATGCCGATCCGGTCGGCCAGCTCCTCCGCCACCGCGAGCTGGTGGGTGGAGAGGAAGACCGTCATCCCTGCCCGGCTCCGCTCCTTCAGGATGTCCTTCACCACCCGGGCATTGGCCGGATCGAGCCCGACCATCGGCTCGTCGATCACGAACACCTCGGGGTCGTGCAGCAGGGCAGCGACAATGGCGGTCCGCTGTCGGGTGCCATGCGACAGCCCGTCGATGGTCTTGTTGAGGAACGGCTCGAGCCCGAACCGCTCGATGAGGCGGCGAGCCCGCGGCTCGATCTCGGGATCGGGAATCCGGAACATTTGCGCCGTGAACCGGAAGAATTCCCAGGGGGTGAGCTTGTCGTACAGGAATGGGAAGTCCGGGACGTAGGCAAGGCGCCGTTTGACCTCCAGGGGGTGGGTCTGGACGTCGTGTCCGGCCACCCGGATGGTGCCTGAGGAGGGGCGGATCAGGCCCACGATCGACTTGATGGTGGTGGTCTTCCCGGCCGCATTCGGGCCGAGGACCACGAAGAACTCCCCCTTCCCCACGGTGAGGGAGAGGTTGTCCACGGCGACGAGGTCGCCAAACCGGCGGGTCAGGTTCTGGATCTCGATCATGCTGCGGGCCGTTACATCAAGGTTTCGTTCACCAGGGAGACCTGGTTCGGCAGGTCGAGTCGGAGGATCTCCCCGCTCTGCGGGTTCAGGTAGAGAGTGGCGGAATACCGTCCCAGGATCGAGAAGCGAAGCCGGAAGCATCGGAAACGCTGGGATCCCATTCGGAGGCGATGGTCCTTCCGGGAGTCGATCTCGATCCGGAGCGCCGAGCCGGGGCCGTCGGCCCCTCCCCCCAGCATCCCAGTGAAGAGGTCGGGCATGAAGAGCCCCCCGAACTGCCGCAGCAACCGCCCGGGGTTCGAGAGCTCTGCAAAGCGGTAGGTCTTCTCATCGACGGCCCCTCCTCCTTCCGTCTTCACTCGAAGGGTTTGTCCGGGGGCATCCGCCTCGAAGGTCCAGGTCTCGGGCCGGAGACCCACCTGGAGATGGAGGGTCTGCCAGACGAGGTTGGTGTCGGTCTTGATGTTGAGGGAGACCCGGAGGTGGTTGGTCAACGGGTCGAGAAAGAGGAGCAGCGTCCCGTCGAGGTCGAGGCTGTAGCCGGCAAGCGCACGGGCCATCCCCTCGGGGAGGTCCGCGTCGGGATCGTTGGTCGACAGGTCGGGCACCTCCTCAAGAATGCCCGGGATGCACTTGAAGGAGCCGATCCGGTTGGTGAGCCCGTGGTACGTGACTGCCAGGAGGCTGGGGTCGGTGGCCAGGATCGCCTTCTTCCAGATGACATCCGGCGGGACGGGGATCCCGGTGGTGTGCAACTCCCCGAACTCGGACTGGATGAGAAGCCCCGACATCACAGCCCAGAAGAGGAAGACCGCGGAGTAGAAGATGCGGCGCACGGGAAGGAAGCAGCAGCGCTCGGCTAGTTGGTCGGGATGTTGACGGTTTGGCCGACCCGGAGCCGGTCGGGGCTCACCCCGGGGTTGGCAGCCCGGAGCGAGGCCATCGAGATCCCGTACTGCCGGGCGATGGAGGAGAGCGTCTCGTGTGCCTTGACGTAGTGCTGGGTTCGGATCCCACGGGGCCGGGGGGCCGGCGGGGTGGG
>DMJJ01000399.1 GCA_003452185.1 Verrucomicrobiales bacterium
CACCCCCCACCTTGGGTTCACCTTCGACCACCGGCACCCCGGCCCCGGCCTCAAGGTGGCGCGCGTGCCGGATGGGGCCCCGGGTTGGTTCCCCAAGACCCGCATCCAGGAGGGGGAGTACGTGATGGCGATCGACGGGCGGCCGGTCTCCGCCGACGAGCGGCTCTACGAGTGGATCAACGACAAGCAGGATCGGGAGTTCGAGTTCCTCGTGGGCGCCACGGCCTCCACCAACGGGGCCCGGATCGTGAAGTACAAGGTGCTCTCGCAGGATGACTGGGTCGACCTCGAGTATCGGAACCGGATCGACCGCCGGCGCGACCTGGTCAACACCTCCAGCCAGGGGCGGCTGGGATACCTCCACATCCAGGGGATGCTCGCCCCCAATCAGGCCAAGTTTGAGCGGGAGGTCTACGACGACATGATTGGCCGGGAGGGGATGATCATCGACGTGCGATTCAACACGGGAGGGAACATCTCCGACACCCTCATCGACTGGCTGGAACGGCGGGTCCACGGGTACATGCGTCCCCGGGATGGACTCGTGGAAACCAGCCCCGCCCTGGCCTGGGACAAGAAAGTGGTGGTCCTTATGAACGAGCACAGCTTCTCCAACGGGGAGATGTTCCCCTACGCCATGCGCGCACGGCACCTTGGCACGCTCGTGGGGATGCCCACGCCGGGCTATGTCATCTGGACCTGGGAGCTCCGGCTGGTTGACGGGACCGGGGCCCGGATGCCGATGACCGGATTCTACCGGCTCGATGGCTCAACGCAGGAAAACCAGGGCGAGGTTCCGGACGTCCGGGTGCCCCTGCCTCCGGACGACTGGCTGCAGGACCGTGATCCTCAACTGCAGAAGGCGATCGAGCTCCTGCTCTCCGGCCGGAAGACTCCCTGAGGCCCTCCGCAGGATCGCGCCCGGAAAGAAGACCGCCGACGTCTGCCGCAGGAACCGAGGCGGACGTCGGCGGTGTATGGCTGGCCCGGGGTTCCCCATCAGGCGATGGTCCCGGGCCGATCTCGTCGCACCTCCCTGGCGCTACTGAGGGATCGGAACCCCCCCAGAATGCCGGGACGCGGGGGGGGGCGCCAATCGTTGGAACTAGGGAATCGCGTGAAAAAGTCGGCGCGTGATTCCCTAGAACTAGGGAATCGCGCCACTCCGGCCGGCTCGTGGCTGCGCTGAGGGGGCTCCCCCCTCCGCCGGTCAGGCAGGGGGGCGGGATGCGGGCGTCCGGGATGGGCTCACTGCGGCGAGGCTTTGATCAAGGATGGCGACCGCCCGGTCAATCTCAGGCCGCGTGATGGTGAGCGCCGGGGTCAGGGTGAGGATGTTCCCCATTGTGACCTTGAAGCTGAGGCCGCGGGTGAGGGATTCGTACATGACCTGGTCGGCCTCGTCGGTCGCCCGTTCCGCCGTGCGGGCGTCCCTCAGCAGCTCGACGCCCAGCAGCAGGCCCAGGCCGCGGACATCCCCGATGATGGGGTGTCGGGCGGCCAGCTCCCGCAGCCGTCCCATGGCGTACGTCCCATCCTCCCGTGCCTTTTCCACGAGCCGCTCCTCCTCGATCACCTGCAGGGTGGCGACTCCGGCGGCGCAGGCCACGGGATTTTTCTCGTGGGTGTAATGCCCGAGGGCCTTGTCCTTCATGACACGATTCAGATCCTCCCGGGCCAGCAGGGCTGCGATCGGCATGATGCCTCCGCCGAGCCCTTTGCCGATGACCAGCATGTCGGGGACGATCCCGTAGTGTTCCGCGGCAAAGAGCTTCCCGGTGCGGCCGAGGCCGGTCGGAATCTCGTCCAGGATGAGCATCGCCCCATGGCGGTCGCAGGCGGCACGGATCCTTTGCCAGTAGTCAACCGGGGGGATGAAGGGGGTGCAGCGAACGGTCTCGGCCACCACGGCGGCCACATCCCCCTCCTTCTCGAGGACATATTCCACATAGTCGGCGCACGCCAGGGTGCACGCTGCGCCGCATTTGAAGGGGCAGTGCCGGTTGTCGGGCGGGGGGACGTGCTCGCATCCCGGGAGGAGCGGGCCGGCCCCGCTTCGGAAGATGGCCTCCCCGCCGACGGAGATCGCGTCCAGGGAGGCGCCGTGAAAGGAGTCCCACATCGAGATGGTCTTGAACCGGCCGGTGGCGGCCCGGGCCAGCTTCAGCGCCATGCCGATGGCGAGGGAGCCTCCCGGGGCAAAGAGCACCCGCTTCAGATCGCCCGGCGCCGCCTCGGTGAGGCGGCGTGCGAGCTCGATGGCCGGTCCGTTGGTGTACCGGCGGGGGCAGAAGGCAAGGTCGTGGAGCTGACGCGTGATGGCTTCAACCACCCTTGGATGGGCATAGCCCACCTGATGGACGTTGTTCCCGTGGAAATCCAGCAGCTCCCGGCCCTCCAAGTCCTCGATCGTCGCCCCATGGCACCCCTTGAGGGCGTTGAGGCAGGGGGTGGAGAGGGATTGGTGAAGGAAGTAACGGGCATCCTCCTCGAGAACACGACGCGTTTCCGGGGAGATGTGGCCCCGGGACCAGGCCGCACGACGCGGGGAGATGTTCAGGTCCCCCTCCGAGTGGAGGGAGCTTTGGGATGGGGTGTCTCCAGGCATCGAGAGGTGGAATGAGGGTTTGCGGACCGGGCCCGGCGTGGCTACCAGGGGAGGGAGAACGTCTTGACGTAGCTGAAGCACTTCATCGCCTCGATCACCCCCTCCTTGATGCCGAGGCCCGAGTCCTTGATCCCCCCGAAAGGGCTGTTCTCCACCCGGAACCCGGGCACCTCGTTCACGTTCACGGTGCCGCACTTCAGCTCGCGAACGGCGCGCAGGGCGCTTTCCAGGGAACGGGTGACGATTCCCGAGCTGAGGCCGAACGCGGTCCCGTTTGCGGTCTCGATGGCGTCGCCCAGGTCTCGGATCGTCAAGATCGGGGCAAGGGGCCCAAAGCTCTCGCAGTCGACCATGCGGCAGTCGCGGGGGACGTTTGTGATGACCGTGGGTGGGAACAGGGCCCCGCGGCGGTCCCCCCCGGCGAGGACCCGGGCCCCGGCTGCGACCGCCTCCTTGACCACGGTGTCGAGATAGATGGCGGCCTGCTCGTCGATGACCGTGCCGACCCGCGTCGCCTCGTCGGCCGGGTTGCCACAGACATACTCCCGGGTCTTCTCAACGAGCCGGCGGGTGAACTCCACCTCGATCTTCTCGTGCACCAGGATCCGCTTCACCGCCGTGCACCGCTGGCCCGAGTTGCGGTAGCTCCCCTCGGCCGCGAGGGTCACGGCGAGATCCAGGTCGGCATCCTCCAGGACGATCAGCGGGTCGTTGCCTCCCAGCTCCAGGACCACCTTCTTGTAGCCCGCGTGGGATGCGATTCGCTTTCCGACGTTCACGCTCCCGGTGAAGGAGATCAGCTCGACGTGCGGGTCCTCCACCAGGGGCTCGGCGATGTCCTTCACCGGGCCGAGGAGAAGGCTGAGCATCGGGCCCGGCAGGCCGGCCTCATAGAGGAGCTCCGCAAAGCGGATGGCGGTCAGGGGGGTCTTCTCCGACGGCTTGAGGATGACGGGGGTCCCCGCGGCGATCGCGGGGGCGATCTTGTGGGCGACCTGGTTCAGCGGGTGATTGAACGGGGTGATGCAGGCCGCGCACCCGAGGGGCTCGCGTGTGGTGAAGATCCGCCGGGCTTTTCCCTGCGGCGAAACGTCGCAGGCGAAGCTCTGGCCGTCGTCCCGCAGCGACTCGATGGAGGCGAAGCGGAGGACATCCAGGGCCCGGCCGACCTCGTAGCGGGTCTCACGCAGGCAGAGGCCCGACTCCGATGTGATCAGCCGGGCGAACTCCTCGCGTCGCGTCTCCAGCTTCTGTCGGGCCGCGTCCAGAATGGCCGACCGCTGGTAGCGCGTCGGCGTGGCATGGAATCCCCGGGCGGCGTTGATCGCCAGCTCCGTGTCCCCACGCGAGGCGACCAGCACCTCGCCCACCGTCGAGCCGTCGTACGGGTTCTTGACGGCGAGAGTCTGTGAGGAGGTGACGGGCTTTCCGGCGACGTAGCAGGCGAGGGTCAGCATGGTGGGGGGGTGGGTCAGTCGGGGAGCTCAGTGGCGGACGCCGTTGATGGCGAAGTCGAAGATCTCGAAATTGCGCGGGTCCCCAGCCGCCCGCGCCTCATAGGCCGGGGAGAGGGGAAGGCTGAAGAGAAGGGGGACCATCTCCTCGTGGCGCCCCCCATGGGAGCGAAGGCCCCCCTCGATGGCCTTGAGGTCGTGGACCTCGGGGGTCCGCCCCAGGACGACATCCCGTCCGGAGCAGACCACCAGATCCCCCATCCGGTCTTCGGGGAGTTGCATCAGGCGGGCGGCGGTCCCTCGATCGAGGGCCTCGGTCACCCCGGGCAGGGTGAGCAACCACTCGATGACGGTCCGCGCGTCTGGGGATCCCGGGGCGGGGGCGGGGAGGTGCACCTGGGCAAAGGAGCCCAGGGCTCCATGATGCACGACATAGGGGTCGGTGATGGGGAGAATGACCCGGAACCCGGGGCCGAACCGGCGAACCAGCTCCGTTTCCAGGTAGATCACGTTTGGGGATCCATCCTTCCGCTGCTTGGCGTTCATCCCGTGGTCGGCGGTGATTCCGATCACGGCGCCGAGTCGCAGGAGGTGTCCGACCTGCTCGTCGATCCCGGCATAGAAGGCGAGCGCCTCGGGTGCCGTCGGGGCGAACTTGTGCTGCATGAAGTCGGTCGTGGAGAGATAGAGCAGGTCGGCCCCGCGGTGCTGGATCAGGGCAACCCCGGCCCGGAGCACGTACAGGCTCGCCTCGCCGCTGTAGATGGGAGGCGTCGGCCCCACGAGCGCCTCGACCCCCTCGATCCCGTGGGTCGGGATGCGGGCCTGGGAGGCCTTTTCCGAGGAGAACGCGATGCCTCCAAGCTCCAGAAGCCCCGAGGCGAAGATGTCGCGCAGCTTCTCCTTGGCGGTGACCACGGCCACCTTCCGACCGGCCCGCGCCGCCGCCGGGAACAGGGTCTCGCACCGGAGGAAGCGGGAGGAGTTCATCATCACCTCCTGGCCGCTGGCGGAGTCGTAGAAGAAATTCCCCCCGATCCCGTGGACGCTCGGGGGGACCCCCGTGACGATGGAGCTGTTGTTGACGTTCGTGAACGAAGGCATCGCCCCGCGGGCGAGGCCGCGGTAGCCCGTGAGGGCAATCTCCTGGAAATGGGGCATCCGTCCCCGGACCATGGCGGCGTCCAGGTACTCGTCCGAGGAGCCATCCAGGCAGATCACCACGACCGGGCGGCCCGGGGGTGAGTAGTGGCATCCGTTGGCGGAGAAAGGGGTGGTGGCAATGTGATTCACAAGGTTGTCACGGGCGGCGTTTCCACCCTCCCCCGATGGCGGAGGCGGGTGAGCGCGGCGCACGGCCGACCATCGAACCCGCTTCCGGGGTGGGCAGCAAGAAAAAGCCGCCCCATGGGTCGTGGTGCTAAAGCCTCAATCCCATGTCCGCCACGACTCCTGCGACCGCGGCGAGCAGCCCCTCAATGTCCGATTCAAACAGTCGGCCGATGCTCCCGATGCGAAAGAGGTCGGCCTTGCTGATCTTTCCCGGGTAGATGATGTGCCCCCGGTCGCTGAGGCGGCGGTAGAACTCCTCGAACGTGAACTTCGGGTCGGTCGGGAAGTAGAAGCTCGTGATGATGTAGCTCTGAACCGCCGCCGGGAGGTACGAGCGGAAGCCGATCCGGCGCATCCCCGCGAGCAGACGTTCATGGTTCGCGCGGTAGCGATTGCCGCGGCCCGGGACCCCCCCTTCGCGGGCGAGCTCCTCAAGCGCCACCTCGAACGCCAGAAGGCTGTGGGTCGGTGGGGTGTAGCGGAACTGCCCGTTCTTCTCGAACCCCTTGAGCTGCGAGAGGAGGTCGAGGCTGAGGCTGCGGGCCCATCCTTCGCAGGCCAGGAGCCGCGCCCGGCGGCAGAGGACGAAGCTGAACCCGGGAACCCCCTCGATGCACTTGTTGGCGGAGGAGATCAGGTAGTCGATCCCGCAGGCCTCAAAGTCAATCGGGATGCCCCCGAAGCTGCTCATCGCATCGACGATGAAGATCCGCCCGTGACGCCGGGTCACACTCCCAAGCGCCTGGATGTCGTTCAAAACGCCCGACGTGGTCTCGCAATGGACCGTGAAGACATGCGTGATCGAGGGGTCGGCAGCGAGGAGCGATTCGAGGGCGGCAGGGTCTCCGGGGGTGTCCTCCGGGGTCCGGAGCACCGCATGGGGGATTCGCGCGTGGAGAAGCATCTGAACGGCCCGTTCGCCGTAGGCTCCATTCGAAAGCACCGCGACCTTCCCGTCCGGGGGCACGCAGGTTTGGAACACGGCTTCTACTCCGAAGGTCCCGCTTCCCTGAAGGAGCACGGCTTCCCAGCCGCCGGCCCGGGAGACTCCCGCGACTCCGAGAAGGGCTTCACGGATCCGCTGGACACGGGCGTTGAACTCGAAGTGCCACGACCCCGCATCGTGGAGCATCGCCTGTTTGACGGCGAGCGAGGTGGTCAATGGCCCCGGGGTGAAGAGGAGCTTGTCCCGGTCGGTCTGGAGCGGTGTCGGATGGTTCATGGCTGGCGGAGGGCCGCACGGGTCGTCCGGTGAGCCCTGACGCGGCGTTGATACCCCACCGGCGGCCGTTTGAAAACCCCATTGAGGCCCTGCCTCCGTGGAATCTTTTCCCGAGGAGGGGAACGGGACCGGGGGGGGCTTATTCCCTCGCCTTCGCCATCTTGCGGGGGGCGGCGTCGGTCGTGGGGGAGAAGGCGTTGTAGAGGGTCAGGCCCTTGAGGAGGTCCATGGCCCGCTCAAGCTGGGTGTCGTGCGTGTTGATCGCCCGCTCGCGGTCCTTCGGCTCAAGCGACTCCAGGCCGCCGGGGGCCCGTCGGAGGTAGAGGTCCTGCTCCTCCTCCTCGCTCATCGGGACCGTGATATCCGGGGTGATCCCCTTCTCGTGGATGACCTTGTGGCTTGGGGTGAAATACTTGGCCGTGGTGAGGCGCAGGGCCGACCCATCCTGGAGCTGGAGGATGCTTTGCACGCTTCCTTTGCCGAACGTCTGCTCCCCGACGATGACCGCGCGGCAGAGCCCTTTCGAGGTGGAGTCCTGCAGGCAGCCGGAAACGATCTCCGAGGCGCTGGCGCTGCCGCCGTTCACCAGAATGGCGAGGGGGAGCTGGCTCAGCTTGTCGCCGCCGCGGGCACGGTATTCGCTCTTTTGTTTTCCCTCGCGCCCCTCGGTGGTCACGACCAGCTCTCCGCGGGGGAGAAACTTCTCGCAGACCTCCACCGCCTGGTCGAGCAGGCCGCCCGGGTTGCCGCGCAGGTCCATGACCAAGGCTTTCATGCCGTGGTCCTTGAGTTTTCGCAGGGCCTCGCTGAGCTCATCCGCGGTCCGCTCGCCGAACTGGGTGAGTCGCACATAGCCGATCCCGTGGTCATCCACGGGATACTCCCGCTTGCCATTCACATCCTTGACGGTGTCGACCTTGATGGCGGCGCGAACCAGTTTGTAGTCCTTCACCTGGCCGTTCGAGGGGCGAAGGATGGTGAGGCTGACCTCGGAGCCGGGCTCGCCGCGGAGCCGTTTGACCGCGTCCGGAAGGCCGAGCCGGTCGGTGGAATGGCCGTCGATCTTGATGATTCGGTCCCCGGACAGGATTCCGGCCTTATACCCGGGGGTGTCTTCCATCGGGGAGACCACTGTCAGGAACTCGCTCTTCATGGAGACCACGATGCCGACGCCGCCAAACTCGCCTGAGGTGTCGTTTTTTAGGTCCTGGTACTTGGGGGGATCCATGAACTCGCTGTGCGGGTCCAGGGTGCTGAGCATCCCCTTGAGGGCGGCGTGGACGAGGTCTTTGTAGGAAAGCTTGGAATTGTCGACGTACTCCGACCGGACGCGCTCGAGGACGGTCGTGAAAAGCTTCAGGCTGGTGTAGGGGTCGTCTCCCTCGGCCGCGGCGGTGGCGCCATGCAGATAGATCTGCGCCCCCACCAAAATGTTCAGCGCCAGCAAGGTGAGCAGCGTTCCGTAAAGCAGCCGTCGTTTCATAGGCAAACCCGCGGTTCAGGCCGTCGTTAAGTTAGGAGGGGTGGGCGTGGTTTGCAAGGAGCGGGTTTGAACCGGCCCGGAAGAGCCCGGGGGCAGGATTGGGCCTGCCCCCGGGCTGGTCCGTGCGGCCTCTACTGGCGGGCCTTCTCCTTTTTCCGGTGTTTCACCGGCTTGGCCTCAGGCTCCCCGGCAGCCCCCTCCGTGGCGGGGTCGTGTTTGCGGGCAAGCTGGAGCTTCGTGAGCTCCAGGCGGTCGCCCGACTTCTCGAAGGCCCCTGAGACCGGCTCGCCGATCACGGCATCGGCCAGGGTGGCGGGCTTCTCGTGTTTGAGCACCTCGGTGGCGGGGGTCAGGTGGTAGACCTTGTCCCCCGTGGTGTAGCTGACCGTGATGGTCTTGTCGGCCTCGCTCACGGCCTTGAGCTTGCCGTGAAACGGCAGCTTGTGGGGTTGGGCTCCCCGGCTCTCACCGGTGGCCGTGGTGCCATGCCCGGGGGGCGGGGCGTCCGCGGACCAGGCCGGCGGGGCCAGGAGCAGGGTCAGGGTTGCGGTGGTGCCGAGCAGAAGCGCGGCGATCATGGATGTACTGGTTGTGTTTTTCATACGGATGTTTGCCTCCTTTAGGCGCAGTCGGATTAGCAAAACCGGCCGACGCGAGACAAGAAAAACTTTTCGGAATCCCTCAAACAGCGACGCACCGGTCACAGGCCTGGCATCATGGCCGTGTCCAAGAACCGGGGAGCGTTGGCCAATCCGGGTGAGGCCTCCCCCGGGGAGGGGCCTAGGTTGGAATCGAAGTAAAAGGCGGGGAGTGGACCGGGGCCCTGCGGAGAGGAATGTATGAAACGTGCGGCATCAGCATCATCTAAACGGATCGGGGTGGGGACCTCCGCGGTAGGTGGTTGGGCCTGGCATCGGAGGGCGCTCCTGGGGCTGCGGCGCCGGCTGGTTGCCGATCACCGCACCCGGACCACCGAGGTAGCCGCCCCCCTTGAGGGCTTCAGCTGCCATCCGGCCGATGCCGCCACGGATGAATTCGATCATGATCTGGCACTGGGTCTGTTGTGTTCCGAGGAGGACGCCCTGCAGGAGATCGACGCGGCGCTTCACCGGATCGAGGCTGGGACCTATGGGGTTTGCGAAGCGACCCGCCGGCCGATCCCGGCGGCGAGGTTGCGCGCCATCCCCTGGGCCCGGTACACCGTGGCTGTGCAGGCCGCGATGGAGGCGCGGGGCCGTGCTGCAGTCAGGCGGATTGGAGGGCTTCGGTCGGTGGAAGGGAGCGGCGTTGCGCGGATAGACGGCCTGCCGGAGGACCCCGAAGTAGCGGCCGACGAATCCCTCGCCGAACACTCCCCTGGTAGAACCGCCAAGGCGCGGAGGGGGAACGCGAAGGGGGCGTTTTAAACCGCCAAGGGGACCGAAGGAACGCGATGTTTCGGAGGGGGCAGGAGGAGTGGATCTGAAAAAGAGGTCAGCAA
>DMJJ01000380.1 GCA_003452185.1 Verrucomicrobiales bacterium
GAGGGGTGGGGGCGCCCGGGGATTCTGCCGGGGGTAGAGCCTGCGGGCGGGCCCTGGTCAGAGCCGACCCTTGTCGCGGGCCTTGTGCTCGAGCTTGTTCATCACCTTGACCTTCACCTCCTCGAACAGGACGAGGGAGTCGGGCGGAACGCTTTGCATCAGGAAGACGTTGGCGCCGATGGTTGAGCGGGCCCCCACGACCGTGTCGCCCCCCATGATGGTGGCGCCCGCGTAGATCGTCACGTCATCCTCGAGGGTGGGGTGCCGCTTTTTCCCGCGCAGCGCCTGGCCGCCCGAGAGCGACCGGGCGATGAGGGAGACCCCTTTGTAGAGCTTCACCCGGTTGCCGATCTCACAGGTCTCGCCGATGACCGTGCCGGTGCAGTGGTCCACGAAGAAGTGGGACCCGATCACCGCCCCGGGGTGGATGTCCATCCCGGTCCGGCTGTGGGCCCACTCGGTCATGATGCGGGGAATGAGGGGGACCTTTTTGGTGTAGAGCTCGTGGGCAAGCCGCTGGACGGAGATCGCCTCCATGAACGGGTAGGCGACGATCACCTCCTCCTTGCTCAGGGCGGCGGGGTCGCCCTGGTAGGCGGCTTCGCTGTCGGTCTGGAGGATTTCCCTCAGGCAGGGGAGGCAGGCAAGAAACCCGGTTGCGATGTTGTTCGCGGTCGGGCGGAGTTCCCGCTTGGCCATCCCGTCCGGGGTGGCGTAGTCGAGGCTCTTGTAGATCTCATCCTCAAGGCGTCCCAGGACGGAGTCCATCAGCGCCGCGATCTCCACCTTGAGCTCCGAGGAGTGGAGCGGGTTGTCGTGGAAGAAGCCGGGGAAAAGGAGTCGGAGGAGGTCGACAGTGATCCCCACCACGGCGTTCTTGGAGGGAAGGTTTTTTCCGTCCAGATGGTTGATGCCTCCCACCCGGGCGTAGGACTTGATCAGCTCGTTGGTGAGGTCGGTGACGGTCACTTTCACGCGGCCACTATCGGTCAGATCCTCGCCGCTGGCAATGGCCAGCCTTGGGGCAGGTGGAAAAGAAAACGGGCCGCCCTGTGGAGGCGGCCCGCGGGAGGAAATTGCCGGGTCAGGCCTTCTTGGCCTTCACCTTGGTATTCGCCTTGGCCTTGCGGCGCTTGTTCAGGCGTTCGCGGCGACGACGCTTCTCCACCTTGTTGCTTTGTTTGCCCATAAGTGTCTTTACTTTGCCAGTTCCGTTCGTTTGGTTAGCGGTTGAAATATGAAGATTTGCCGAAACCCGTTCAACATCTATTTCCTTTGCCTGGGGCTGGTGGTGACGCCCTTCACGGCCGGGGCCGCGGAGAGCCCCAAGGGCGGGGCCCAGACCAATGAGTCGGCGAAGGTGGCCGATCCCAAGGCCAAGCCGAAGAAGCGGAAGAAGGAAACCGTGACCATCCGCGTTCACGTGGAGGCACTGGTGGGCGGGACCACCCCTGGCACACCGGTGACGGTTCTGCGGAGCAATCCGATGGTGGTCAATGTGGAGAAGGATCCCGTGGTGGACGAGAGCCGCCTGGAGGAGGCAAGGCTGATTGACGGTCCCGGCGGCCCGGAGATCGAGCTCCAGTTCGACAGCCAGGGACGGACGATGCTCGGGAACTACACGGCGGCCCACCGGGGGCAGCGTCTGGCGATTTACTCGGATTTCGGGAAGGACCATCGGTGGCTTGCGGCTCCGGTCATCACACGGATCGCGTCGAACGGGACGATCCGGTTCTCGCCCGATGCCACGCTCGATGAAGCCCAGAGGATTGTTGAGAACCTGAATCGCCAGGCCGGCGTTTCGAAGAAGAAGAAGGATGATTGGTGAGCGCCTCCCGTTGGATCCAGGCGGCAGGGTTCTGTCTGGCGGTGGGGCTCCTGCCGGCTTCAGCCCAGCCGTTTCAGCTTCCCACCTCCAACCATCACGTGCTGGAGCGGGGGGGCGAACCGCTCTTCTTCGCCCCCACGGTTGGGAAGCTCTGGCCGAGTGGGACCTTCGGGTGTGTGCGGACCGACGGGAACCAGATCCATGAGGGGATCGACATCCTCCACCTGCAGACCGATCGCCGGGGGGAGCCGACCGACCCCGTGATGGCGGTGGCCGATGGCACGGTGGCCTACGCGAACACGCGCAGCGGGCTTTCGAACTACGGCAACTACCTGGTGGTGCGGCATCAGGTGGAGGGCCTGACCCTCTTTTCCCTCTACGCCCATTTGAAGTCGTTGGCCCCCGGGGTTCAGGCCGGGGCGTCGGTGCGCCAGGGACAGGTGATCGCCACCATGGGGAGAACCACCAACACGCGCTCCGGCATCGGGAAGGACCGGGCCCACCTCCACCTCGAGTTCGACTTTCAGGTCTCCCCGCGCTACGCCGAGTGGCATTCCCGTCACAAGCCGGACGAGCGGAATGATCACGGGAACTGGAACGGGCAAAACCTCATCGGAGTTGACCCGTGGCAGCTCTTCCTGGAGCAGCAGCAGCAGGGGGCCCGATTCAGCCTCTCCCGGTGGGTCCGGGCGCAGACCGAGCTCTGCCGTGTCCTGGTTCGAGCTCCGGACCTGGCCTGGGTCCGGGCGAATCCCGCCTTCGTCCGGCCGAATCCCCGCGCCCAGCGGGAGGGGGTGGCCGGGTACGAGCTGGCCCTCAATTTCATGGGGTTGCCATTCGAATGCACTCCGCGTGCGGCCTCGGAGCTCAAGGGGACGGGAGCCGTCACGCAGGTGCTGACGGTCAACGAGGCGGAGTTTCAACAACACCATTGCCGCAAACTCCTCGTCCACCGGGGAGGGCGCTATGAATTGACGAACGCCGGGATGAACCTCCTCAGCCTCCTCATGTATTAGGCCCGGGGACCTCCGACCCTCGGGTACGTCCGTCCGGAAAGCCGGCGTGGGAGGGCGACCTCCCGGAACGACGACGTCCTGGGATCCTCCCCCACTCCCCGTTGAATCAATGGGCCGCCTGGCCCGGGAGGGGACTCCCGGGCGGGTCGCAAGGCCCATCGATCTGCCGAAGTCACGCGGCCCTCCTGGATCCCCCCAAACGTCGCAAACCGTTCTCGCGCTGCGACGCGTGCGGGGGAGATGGGCGGTTCCAGGGGGCGGCTACAGCCGTGAGAGGAGGCGGCATGCGACCTGCAATGGGGGGAGCCAAGACTTGTGAACACCTTTGCCTTGAACCTTCTGTTGGGCCTCGCGCTTGCCTCGGGCGCGGAAGCCTCCACCTATTCCATCCTCGATCTTGGTGCCGGGGGCCTGGCCCCCGCGGACACCGCGACCAACCAGGTGGGCCAGGTGGTCGGGACGACCCTTCTTCCGACCGGTCTTCATCACGCGTTCCGGACCGGCGACGGGGGGATCGGCCTGACGGACCTCGGGACCCTGGGGGGGGATGAGAGTTGGGCTTACGCGATCAACCCGGGGGGCCTTGTCGTCGGCTCCGCGCAGGATGTCACCGGGGATGCCCATGCGTTTCGTTTCGTCGATGGCGAGGGGATGGTCGATCTCGGGAACCTTGGGGGCTATGCCTCGTCGGCCTTCGGGATCAACTCCGCCGGCTGGGTTGTCGGTCGGGCGGAGACCGACACCGGCGAGACGCACGGGTTTGTCTGGTCTCCCCTGGAGGGGATGCTCGACCTCGATGTCGCCGTCCCGGTGAACTCCGGATGGAAGGTCACGGAGGCCCGGTCGATCGACGACGCCGGGAGGATCGAGGGAATCGGATGGTTGCATGGGGAGCAGCGGCGCTTTCGGGCGATCCCCCATTCTGGGCCCGATCTGGACGCCCCGGTGGGAGTGGTCGAGTCCGCCCCCGTCACCGAGGTGAGCCCGTATGCTCACCTGTTCACGATTACGCTCTGGGATGATGTCGGGGTGATGGCCTCCACCGTGGTGACGAACGCCTTCCGCGTCACCGGTCCGAACGGATTCGATCAGCCGATCGGTTTCAGCGGCCTCCCGCGGGTCACCGCCAACGGGGTGCTGTTGCGGATCGAATGCTATGTGTTGCCTCCGGACGGCCTTTGGAGCGGGGCCGGCAACGGAACCTATTCGGTGCGGGTCGAGTCGGACGCGATCCGGGATGTTGCCGGGAATGGGATGTCGGCGGGGGTGCTGGGGACCTTCGAAGTGGCCACCGAGACCCGTCCCCAGGCGAGCCTGCAGCCTCCTGCCGCGCTCCTGATGAACGCGGCCGCCACGTTCACCCTGGGGGGGGTGGCGTCGTTTCCCCACGTGCCAGGCGATCTCTTCTCCTTCACCCTCGATTGGGAAGGGGATGGAACCGTGGTGGAACGGGTGGTGGGCCCGGATGGCACGCCGGTGGACCACCGATTCACGAGCGTCGGCCTCCACACCATCCGGCTTTCCGTGATCGACGGCCACGGGGTTGCGGGGGCCGATCTCACCACATCGGTCTATGTCACGACGCCTCCGTTTCCGAACGCCTGGGGTCCCGCTCCGGCTCTCCCCGGGGTTCGGCGGCTGGCCGTGGGGTTGAACGCGGGGGGAACCCTCTTTTGCCTCGGTGGACTCCCCGGCAAGGGAGGGCTGCAGGTGGAGGTGCTCCCCCCGGGGGCAGCCGCTTTTGAGGAGGCCCGCCGGCTGAATGTCTCCACGACGGGGCTGGGTGCGGGGGTCGATTCCCTGGGACGCGTGCTGGTTTTTGGTGGCATCGACCCGGGGGCCGCGACCCCGACCCGGGGCGGGTTCGTTTACACGCCGTCGGGAGGGGCAGGGGCATCGATCCCCTCGAAGCTGAACGCCGTGCATGACTTTGCCTTTTGCTCCGACCCGCAGGGGAGGATCTACGCCTTTGGAGGATCGACCGGTGCGGCGCTGCTGCCGGCCACCGGGAATGCGGAGCGGTTTGATGCCGGCCTCAACGCCTGGCAACCCCTCGCCCCGATGCCCGAGGCGCGCACCGGGGCGACGGCTACGTACGATGGTGCCGGGCATGTGCTCGTGATCGGCGGATTCGATGGGGTCTCGGGCATCCCCACCTCCAGCCTCTTCTCGTACGACATCGCCACCGACCGATGGACCCGACTGGGGGATGTTCCCCTCGGGGCTGCCGGGGGATCTACCGGCCGGGTGGCCGCCCTGGGGGCCGACGGGATGGTTTATTTGATCGGGGGGCTCAATCTGGCGCTCTTCGGGGTTCCGGAGGTGCTGATGTTTGATCCCCGTCTCCAGCTCTGGATCCCGGGGCCCTCTCTCTCCGTGGGGAGGGGCACGCCGGCGGTGGCTCTGGGGAACGACGGATTCCTGTACGCCATCGGCGGGGATGCGCCCGCCGGAGGGGGGGGAGCCAACAACGGGTTGAGCTCCGTGGAGCGTCTCGACACGGTGTCGCACCATGCGCCGCGGATCGTTTCCAACCCTGCGATCTCAACGCTCCAGGTGGGGACCCCGTTCCACTATCAGATGGTGGCCACGGGCAATCCGCGGCCTGCCTTCAGCCTGGTCACGGGGCCTGCCGGGACGGGGTTTGATGCGTCGACCGGCACCCTCGACTGGGTTCCCGGGCCGGGGCAGGTGGGCGCGCAGCTTGTGAGGGTGCGGGCGACCAGCGGCGCCGGGGTGGCGGAGCAGCAGTTCTCCCTGACCGTCACACCGATTCCCACGGACACGATTCCGCCCACGGCGCCGACCAATCTCTTTGCCGTCTTCCGGAGCCAGGCCGGGATGACCTTCACCTGGAGCCCCGCCACGGACAACGTCGGGGTGGTGAGCTACTCGCTCTGGAATCTCACCGGGGGGCGCAACCGCCACTGGGGTCGCGTCGCCACCGGGATCACCAACCGCGCGGTGCATTTCCCGGTTTCGGCCTTCAGCCCCTCCTTTGCCGTCTCCGCCGTG
>DMJJ01000270.1 GCA_003452185.1 Verrucomicrobiales bacterium
CCGTCGTGCCGCGGCACGACGGGGCGGTTGCAAAGAAGTTTTGGGCGAGAAACAGATCCTCCTTTCCATCCCCATCGACGTCGGCCACTGAGATTCCGAACACCGGAGCCCTCTGAACCTCGTCCGGCAACGGTCGAGCCTCGAATCGGCCGCCCCGGTTCAGGAATACCATCGACTCAAGGGTGGAGGCTGAGAGGTGAAGAGCCTCACCGGCCCCTGTGGCCTGGAGGAGCTCAGGAATGGAGGCGCCGGAGAAGGCCTGATGGGACGGGAACCTCCCCCGAAGCTGCGGTAGCACCGCCCCCAGGACGACCAGGTCCCGCCTGGGCACTACGGTGCCCGGAGCGGGTCCCGGCTCCCCCTCGATCAGCTCCAGGCCTCCCCCGCCCCGCAGGTCTCCGTAATAGAGTTGCACCGGCTCGGAGGCCGAGGCGTGGTACAGGGTGTTGAGCCCCCAGTTTCCGGCGACCAGATCGAGCCGCCCATCCCCATCCAGATCCACGGCGGTCACCCCCGTCCACCACCCCACCCACCGGTCAAACCCGAGTTCCGCAGTCAGTTCGCGAAAGCCTCCCCCTGCCCAGGTAAAGACCCGGATCGGTCCCCACTCGCAGGCAACCACGAGCTCCGGGAACCCATCTCCGTCCAGATCGCTGAACAGGGCGCCGCTCACCAGGCCCACCCGGCCCAGAAGCCCTGCCACCGCCGGATCCGGGTTCCATCTGCCAGCCCCTGCCCTAAAGAGCCGCGACGCCGCGGGCTCGGGATAGCGCCCCGGAATGACCCGTCCCCCTGCGAAGAGCTCCAGCGTCCCATCCCCCTCCACATCCCCGAGCGCCATCGGGCCGATGCTGGTCGGGGAGGCGGGGAGACGCCCGACCGACGAGGCAAACGCGTTGGTCGAACTGTACTGGAGTCCCCCGGGGCTGCGCGTCCCCTCCTCCTCGTAGACGGCCCGGCCCACCAGCAGGCTCCGGGAACCGCCCGCGTCCCACCCGAGGATCGACGTCTGGTCGGCACTGGCCACCTTGTCGAACGGAGCCCCCTCCCATCGGGTGAATCCACCCCGCCCATCCCCCCGATACCCCGCCAGGCTTCCCCCCTTCCCCGACCCGATGATCAGATCCTCATGACCATCCCCGTCGAGATCAAACCAGGCCACCCCGGGGCCCAGCTGGCTGAGTCGCCTGGGAAGGAGCGGTTGACGCGCAAAATCATCAAACGGATCTTCGTGATGCACATGGGCGAGACGGGCCGTGAATTCCTCAAACATCGGAGGCGGGGCCGCAGGGATCGGCTGGGATGAGGGAGCCGAGGCCCCCCGCTCCTCAATTTCATAGACCCGGTTGGCCTCCGCTCCGGCCACCACGCTCCGTCGCCCCGAACGCCATAACACCTCGATTTCCAGGGCCGCCCCCCCGGCAGAGGCGGCAAAGCTGCGCATCGGGGCATCGCTGGAGAGATACCGTCCTCCGGAAAGGATCTCCTGGGTCTGCACAGGCCCCCCGCCCTTGACCTGGATTCGCCCCCCGATCCCATCCCGGTTTCCCCCCTCCCCCCGAAGCCGGATACCCACCCTGGGGGCCGTGCTTTCGTTGCGATAAAGCAAGGGCGGGGCATTCAGGCAGCTCACCACCACATCCAGGTCGCCATCGTTGTCCAGGTCGGCCAGGGCGATCCCGTGCGAGACGCTCGTGGAGTTGAAACCCCAATCCCGCCCCACTTCGTCGAACCGCTTTCCCTCGCGGTTGTGAAAGGCGTAGTTTGGAGTCTCGAGCCTGGGGAACAGCATCAACGCATCCCGTGCCGCCTCGATCGACCCGACCGGGCCGCGCCGCTGCAGCTCCTCCTGGGCATCGATGTCCTGAATGTCGTAGGGATGGCCGTTGACCACCAGGAGGTCCTCGTACCCGTCCAGATCCACATCGATGAACGCTCCGCACCAGGTCCAATCCGAGGCATCGACATGCATCTGCTGGCCCACCTCGGCGTAAGTCCCGTCCGCGCGGCCGAGCTGGAGGGTGTTGCGGCGCGCCTGGGTCCGGTCGCCCATCAGCCCCACCGGACGGCGGGGGGGATCGATCACCCCCATCTGGGTCATCCTGAGGCGATGGAACCGGCTCAGCATGTCCGCCACAAAAATGTCGTAGTAGCCATCGCGATTCAGGTCCGCGACGTCGACGCTCATCGAGAACTGGCTGGTGGTCCGGATCGCGAGCCTCGGCAAGGCGTGGAAGCGCCCACGTCCATCGTTGATCCAGATCCGATCAGGCCCCTCGTAGTCGTTGCAGACGTACAGATCCGGGGCCCCATCGCCGTTCAGGTCGTGGAACATGACCGAGAGTCCGAGCTCCTGCGGGGGAGTCGCGAGCGGTTTTCCATCCTCATCGAGAAAGTGGCCGTCAGTCCAGGGGACGGGGGTAAAGACTCCCTTGCCGTCGTTGAGATAGAGCACATCCGGCTCCCCCAACTCCACCATCTTGCCGTCCACGATTCGGATGCGGTCGGCATAGGGACCGGTGACCACCGGCTCGCCGTTCACCCGTCGGACGCTGATCGCCCCGCCGCTCCTGAGGATCGAGAGTGCGGCATAGTTGGCGACATAGAGGTCGAGGTCCCCATCCCCGTCGATGTCGGCGAGGGCCATGGAGGTGCTCCCCGCCTTGGAGAGGAGCCCGGCCTCGCGGGTGACGTCGGTGAAGTGGCCATGCCCGTCGTTGAAGAAGCAGGCGTTGGGCCCCCCGCAGCTGGTGACCAGCAGGTCGGGCCAGCCGTCGCCGTTGAGGTCGGCGAACACCGCGCCCGTGGAGGCCTGGTTCGTGCAGCCCACGCCTGCCACGAGGGTCACATCCTCGAACTGCCATCCCCCCAGATTTCGGTACAGGGCCCCCCGCCCTCCGAGGTTGCAGAAATAGAGATCCACCAACCCATCCTGATCGTAATCCCCGGCCGCCACCCCGGCGCCATTCATGAGGTTGTTGTTCGCCTTGGCCTGGGCCAGCGGCAGAACGTTGGTGAACCGGATGCCGCAGGCGGAATTGTCCAGGAGCTGGAACCCGGTGCGTCCGCCGTGCCCCGGCTCGACTCTTGCAGACCGGTATCCCCGGGCGGCCTCCCAGGGGAGCGCCCCCGCTCCGGCGGCCCGCCCGGGCAATCCCCACGCCAGCAGCGTGGCCGAGGCGGCGACGAGGCGGAACCAATGGCGGAGACTGGGGCTCAGGATGCTCACCGGACGGGGGAGGAGCCTACCAGCCCCCACCCCGGAAGGCAAAGCCGGGCGCACCCGCAGCGACATCACGGTGGCTCCTGGCGGGCGAGATCCCGCTTGCCACCACGCCGGGCGCACGGAAGGATAGACTAGGACGCGCGGGGTTCCATGAATCCCCCCCGGTCCCGACACACCATGAACGAGACTTGCTGGGATCAAACGCGCCGGGAAGGCCGCCGGCACCGCATGCGTCCCTCGCTGCCTGCCACATTCCTCGCGATGGGGGTCACCCTCCTCCTGCCGATCGGATCACACGGCCAGGCGCTCGAGCCCGACCGGGCGGAACGCACCCGGGTGCTGCTCGAGGCGCGTGCCACCCGTCAACTTGAGGAAACCCGCGAGCTCCAGGCGTTCCACGGATTTCGGTTCTCGGACCGCCGCGGGGAAAGCGGCATCACCTTCAGAAACCAGGTCGTCGACGACGCCGGACGCCACTGGACCCCCGCCCACTACGACCATGGGAACGCGGTGGCGGTGGCCGACGTCGATGGAGATGGGCGTCCCGACCTGCTCTTCCTCACCCAACTCGGCTCCAACCAACTCTGGCGCAACCTCGGCAACGGCAGGTTCGAGGAGATCACCGCGCTCGCAGGCGTTGGCTTGAAGGATCAGATTTCCGTCGCAGCCTCCTTCGCCGATCTCGATAACGATGGCGATCCGGACCTCATCATCACGACCGTCCGTCACGGGAACCACTGCTATGAGAACCTTGGCGGCGGCCGGTTCCGGGAGATCACCGCCGAGGCCGGCCTTGCCTACTCCGGGCACTCCTCCGGGGTGATCCTCTTCGACTATGATCGGGACGGCCTGCTGGATGTCTTCCTCTGCAATGTCGGCCGCTACACCAGCGACGACCTGGGGCCGGGTGGCTTCCATCGTGCCCTCCCGGATGCCTTTGCGGGACACATGCACCCGGATCGGACCGAATTCAGCATCCTGTATCACAACCTCGGGCACAACCGCTTCGAGGATGTCTCATCCGCCGCCGGTGTTCGCAACCCCCATTGGACCGG
>DMJJ01000390.1 GCA_003452185.1 Verrucomicrobiales bacterium
GCAGACCCTCACCGCCTACCTTGTCCCCTTCGCCGCCATGAACCTCTGGCACGGGGCGCTCTCGGACGCGATGGGCCGTCGTCGGGTGGTGATCGGATCGCTGGTGGTGCTGCTCATCGCCTCCGTTGGCGCGGCCCTCGCAACGTCAATCGAGGCGCTGATGGGTTTCCGGGTGATTCAAGGGGCAGCCTCCGGGGTGGGGTTGGTGGTGGGCCGGGCGATGGTGCGGGATGTTTACGAGGGGGCTCAGGCGCAGAGGGTGATGGCCCAGGTCTCGGCCCTCTTCGCGATCGCTCCCGCGGTCGCGCCGGTGATCGGGGGATGGCTGCACGAATTGTTTGGGTGGCGCTCGGTCTTCGGGTTTCTCGCCATCCTCAGCACCCTCCTTCTGGTCTGGAGCCACCTTGGGTTGCCGGAAACGCTTCCCGCCGCGCAGCGTCATCCGCTGCACCTGGGCCGGTTGCTCCGGTCCTACCTCGAAACCATGACCGACGGCGCGTTCCTGGCCGCCGCCGGGGCGGCGACGTTCAACTTCCTCGGGGTGTTCCTGTATATCTCCTCCGCCCCCCGGTTTCTGCTCGAGCATCTCCAACTCCGGGAGACCCAGTTCCTCTGGCTCTTCGGCCCCATGACCGCGGGGATGATGCTCGGGGCCGCGGCCTCGGGACACCTGGCCGGACGGCTCAGCCCGATGAGGACACTCGGGGCGGGGTACCTGCTGATGCTCGGGGCGGCCGCGGCCAACGGGTTGTTCCATGCGCTCCACGGGGCGGCGGTCCCCTGGAGCGTGCTCCCAATCGCAGTCTACTCCTTCGGTATGGCTCTCTCGATGCCGACCCTCACCCTCCTGAGCCTCGACCTCCATCCCACGCGAAAGGGACTGGCCTCCTCCTGCCAGGCCTTCCTCCTCACGACCGGCAACGCGGTGACCGCCGGAGTCCTCGCCCCGCTCCTCAACACCACCCCGCTGCGGCTCGCCATCGGCCAGCTGAGCCTGGCACTCGTCGGTCTGGGCTTCCTGGGAATCTTCCTCCATCTCTCCCGCCGGCCGACCTCCCGTCACCCCGCCACAGTCTAAAGCCCCCACCCGCGCGCACCCTCGCCCTCCAAAGCGATCGCCCAGTGGCAGCAAGGCGCTTTCCTGTTGAATCCTCCGTCCGGGGGGCGGATTATTCCCGGTCGTCGCGCATACATGAATCTGACCGATATCCAGAAGCAGAAGGTGGCCGAGTGGATCCAGGCGGGGCTCAAGCTCTCCGAGATCCAGGGCCGGATTGACACCGAGCTCGGCGTTCGCCTGACCTACATGGAGGTGAAACTCCTCCTGGCCGACCTGGAGCTCAAGCCCAAGGATCAGGAACCTCCCAAGAGCCTCACACCACTCCCCGCCACGCCTTCGAAGGGTGTGGAGGGGCCCGGGAGCCCGGCAGGGGGCGCGACGGCGGCGGGAGGGCTTCCAGGAGGCTTGGATGCGGACTCTCCGTATCCCGAGCCGGCGATTCCGGAGGGCATGCCGGGGGGTGGCAGCGTGAGTGTCTCAGTCGACACCGTCACACGGCCTGGCTCGGTCGTCAGCGGGAAGGTGACTTTCAGCGATCAGAAGACCGCCGACTGGTATCTCGACCAGTACGGCCGCCTTGGACTCGCCCCGGGCGAGAAGGGCTACAAGCCATCCCAGATGGACATCATGGCGTTCCAGACCGAGCTCCAGAACCAACTCGCCCGTCTCGGCTACTAGACGCAACGCCATCTCCCTCACTGGTGGCCCGACCGGCGCCTCCGGAGCCCGCAGTCCCCGCGTCGCTGCAGCGCGCCCACAGGAATGGGCTTAGAGCGCCCGGGCGATGACACCGCTTCCGAACAGCCGGGTGGTCCCCGGATAGAAAAAAACCCCGCAGGCCAGGCCTGCGGGGTTTTTCGTTTAATTGAAGGGCGCCGATGCGGGGCGCCGGGAAACTCAGGCGAGTTCGATCTTATCGCCCACCTTGAGGGTGACGATCGCCTTCTTCCAGGTCGGGGTCCATCCTTCGCTGGCGGTGCGCTGGCGGCGGATCTTCCCGCGGACATTCATCGTGTTGACGCGGAGCACCTTCACCTTGAAGAGCTCTTCGACGGCCTTGCGAATCTCAATCTTGTTCGCGCGCCGGTCGGCCACCACGGTGTACTGGTTGTTCTTGCTGCTCTGCTGCGTCCCCTTCTCGGTGACGCGGACGGTCTTGATGACATCAAAAGAGTTCATGGCTCGGGGGGATGTTTACTTGAGTCGGGTCTCGAGCTTCTCGAACGCGCTCTTGGTGAAGACCAGCTTATCAGGCCGGAGCACCTGGTAGGTGTTGAGCAGGCTGCTGGTGGTGACCTCGAACTTCGGGATGTTGCGCGAGGAGAGGTAGAGGTTGCGATCATTCGCCGCGGTGACGATGAGCGCCGACTTCCCGGTCAGCTTGAGGCTCGCCACGATCCCAAGGACAGCCTTGGTCTTGGGGGCCTCGACCTTGATGTCATCGACCACGATCACGTCGCCAGCCTGCAGCCGGGCGCTGAGGGCCTTGCGGAGGGCGAGGGTCTTGACCTTGTTGTTGACCTTCTTGCTGAAGTCCCGGGGCTTGGGACCGAAGGTGATGCCGCCGCCACGCCAGAGCGGGCTGGCGAAGGAGCCGGCGCGGGCCATGCCCGTGCCCTTCTGGCGCCATGGCTTCTTGCCGGTGCCATGCACCTCGCCCATGGTCTTGGTGGAGGCTGTGCCGCTCCGCTGCGCGGCCATGTAGGCCACCACAGTGTCGTGCACCGCCTGGGTTCCCTTGCCATTCTC
>DMJJ01000587.1:0-10523 GCA_003452185.1 Verrucomicrobiales bacterium
CCCCTCGGCGGTGGCCACGGCCGCCGCCCGCAGGTCGCCGTCGGCGCAGAGGATGAGGCTGTTTTTTCCACCCAGCTCCAGGGCGATCTCCTTGCCGAGGTCGTCCGCCGCCCCGGCCAGAAGGGCCCGCCCCGCCGCGGCCCCTCCGGTGAAGCAGACCGAGCGGACCGCCGGGTCCAGGCTGAGGGCCCGTCCCGTGGCGGCCCCCCCCTGCACCAGGGTGAAGACCCCCCGGGGGAGGGCTGATGCCATGGCCTCCGCATAGCGGCCCGCCACCGTGGCGGCCAGGGGGGAGGGTTTGAAGAGCACGGGGTTGCCCGCGACGAGGTGGGCCAGCGCGGCGCCGTGCCCGAGGTGGAGCGGGAAATTGAACGGGGCGATCACGGCCGCCGGCCCCCGGGGGCGGCGGCGCACCAGCGCCGGGTGAGGGCCCCCGGCCACGGGGAGGTCGGCCAGGTGGGCGCGCGCGTCAGCGAACGTCAGGTCGAACTTGGCGATCACGGCCCCGAGCTCCCCCCGGGCTTCCCGAATCGGTTTTCCGGTCTCGAGCGAGATTCCCCTCGCGAGATCCTCCTGGAGAACCTCGATGTGGGAGCGTGCCGCGGCCAGGAGCTCGATCCTGCCCTCCAGGGGAAGCCGTCCCCAGGCGGCCGCCGCCCCGGCCGACGCGGCCACCGCCGCACAGACGTCGGACCGGTGGACCACGGGGAGCTCCAGGCTCAGGTCGCCGGGGGAGCGGTTGCTCCAGGACTCAGGATCGGGGGCGGGCGTTTTCATCGAACCAGGCTCGGAACGTGTTCACATGAATCTCCACGACCTTGGAAAGGTCGGGGGCATAGCCTCCAGCGAGAACCCACGCGACGGGGGTTCCCATGCGGAGCGCCGTCCGAAAAACCAGGGCATCGCGGGCCCGGAGGTCCTCGATCCCCAGGTCGAGCGGGGAATAGGGGTCCTCGCGAAACGGGTCGGCCCCGGCCTGGTAGAGCAGCAGGTCCGGGGGCTCCCCCTCCCAGAGCCAGGGGAGGGAGCTTTCCGTCAGCCCGAGCATCTGCTCCCGGCCGCACCCGGCGGGAAGGGGAATCGATCGATGGTTCGCGCCATCCTGGTGCCGTCGCTGGGTGACGTCGCGGTACGGGGTGTTGTTGACGTAATCGTTGCCGTAGAGGGAGAGGGCCCGGAGCCAGGGACGGGACCCTGCGAGCTGGGCGGTGCCGTTGCCGTAGTGGAGGTCGAGGTCGAGGATGGCGATGTTGCGGGCGCGTCCGGCGTGCCTCAGGTGTTCGGCGGCGACGACCAGGCCGTTGAAGGTGCAGAAACCCTCCCCGTGGTCGTCGTGGGCGTGGTGGAAGCCGCTCGCGATGGCCGCGGCGGCGCCGTCGTCAAGGGCCGCGTGCGAGGCATCGATCACCCCCCCGCTCGTCCGGCAGACCGAGGGATAGAGGGCGGGGCTCCAGGGGAATTTCTGTGATTCCGCAAGCTCCCGCGGCGCCCCGGTCCGGATCGCCTCCACGTAATCGTGGGAGTGGACCCGCTCCAGGTCGGCCCGTCCGGCCGGGTTCGGGCTCACCAGGCGGACTCCCTCCAGCCCCGCAACCTGGTCGGCAACCTTGCGGAACTTTTGGATCGGCATGATGTGGTTGCCGATGGGCGCCTCGAAAGCCGGATCGTAGAAAGCCCGGAGCTTTCGGGGGGCGAGGGTCTTCGGTTCTGGCTGGGACATTCAATTCGGCCCGTGACAACCGGGGGCCAACCTTATTATCTCATCGGCATGTCTCAAACGACGTTGACCCTGGGGCACTCGCCCGACCCGGACGATGCCTTCATGTTCTATGGGCTGGCACGGGAACTCATCCCCTCGGGAGGGTTCCGGTTCGAGCACATTCTCCAGGACATCCAGACCCTGAACGAGCGGGCGACCCGCGGGGAGCTCGACATCTCGGCCGTCAGCATCCATGCCTACGCCTACCTGGGGGAACAGTACCTCCTCCTGCCCAGCGGCGCCAGCATGGGGGATGGGTACGGGCCGATGCTGGTAGCCTCCTCCGTCATGGGGCGCGAGGAGGTGGGGCGGCGGCGGATCGCGGTCCCGGGGACGATGACCAGCGCGTTCCTCGCCCTCCAGCTCTGGCTGGGGAAGCCCGCGACGGAGTTCGACTACGTGGTGGTTCCCTTCGACCAGATCTTCGCCGCCGTGCGGTCCGGAAAGGCGGACGTGGGGCTGATCATCCATGAGGGCCAGCTCACCTACCGGAACGAGGGCCTGCAGGTCTGCGCCGACCTGGGGGCCTGGTGGAAGGAGGCCCAGGATGGACTCCCGCTCCCGCTGGGGGGAAACGTGATCCACCGCCGCTTTCCCGCCCCGGTGCGCAAACAGATCTCCGACATCCTCACGGCAAGCATCCGGTTCAGCCTGGATCATCGGGCCGAGGCGGTGCGTCACGCCCTCCAGTATGCGCGTGACATGGGGATCGAGCTGGCGGACAAGTTTGTCGGCATGTACGTCAACCACTGGACCCTCGACTACGGTGACAAGGGACGGGAATCGATCCGGCGCTTCCTGACCCAGGCCCATCAACGGGGCCTGATCCCGCACGCTCCCCGGATCGAGTTCGTGGTCTAGGTCAGCCTATTATCCAGCATGAAGAACGTGGTTCTATTGGGCAGTACGGGGTCGATCGGCACCAGCACCTTGAAGGTGGTGGAGGATCTTCCCGACCGCCTTCGGTTGATCGGGCTCGCAGCGGGGAGCAACCTGGAGCTCCTCCTGGAGCAGGCGCGCAAGCACTCCCCGGCGGCCGTCTCCTTGCAGGACCCCGCGAAGGCGGCCGCGGCCCGCGAGGCCCTGGGCCCCGGCACCGAGGTCCAGTCGGGGGAGGCCGGGCTGATCCGGCTGGCCACCCTGCCGGAGGCCGACATCGTGCTGATCGCGATCGTCGGGACCGCGGGTCTGCAGCCCGCCCTGGCCGCCATCCGGGCAGGGAAGGATATCGCCATCGCATCGAAGGAGATCCTGGTCATGGCCGGCGAGACCGTGATGAGCGAGGCCCGCCGCCACGGGGTGAATGTCCTGGCGGTCGACAGCGAACACTCGGCCATCTTCCAATGCCTCGACGGCAAGCCCTCCTCCTCGGTCCGCAGCCTCTGGCTGACCGCCTCCGGGGGGCCGTTCCGCCGACTCCCCAAGGCCGACTTCGACGCGATCACCGTCGAGCAGGCATTGAAGCACCCCTCATGGGTGATGGGACGCAAGATCACGATCGACTCTGCGACCCTGTTCAACAAGGGCCTGGAGATGATCGAGGCCCGGTGGCTGTTCGACGTCGAGATGCCGCGGGTCCGGGTGGTGGTGCACCCCCAGAGCGTCGTTCACTCGATGGTCGAGTTCGTCGACGGCTCCATCATCGCCCAGCTGTCGACCCCCGACATGTGCCTTCCAATCCAGTACGCCCTCCTGTACCCCGAACGCGTGTCGAGCGACCGGGTGCAGACGAACCTCGCGCGGCTCGGCCGGCTGGAGTTCGAGGAGCCGGATGAGGATCGGTTCCCCTCCCTGGCCCTGGCCCGACGCGCCGGGGAGGTGGGAGGGACTCTCCCCGCAGTGCTCAACGCGGCCAACGAGGTGGCGGTGGAGGCCTTCTGCGCGCGCCAGATCAGCTTCCCGGGGATCAGTCGGATGGTGGCCCGCACCATGGATCGCCACGAGGTCGTGGCCCAGCCAACGCTGGATCAGATCGTTGCGGCGGATGCCTGGGCGCGGGCGGAGTCGCGTCGCACTGGGGCGGCCTGAGGAGGACGCGGGCGCAGGAGACTCCGCCATCCACATGAGCCGCCTCGACGACGAACTGCAGGCCCGCCTTGAGTCCCTCGGGCAGGCGGGGCTTCGCCGGGCCCTCCGGCGGATCGATTCACCCCAGGGGATCCGAATCGAGTGCGACGGGGAGTCGCGGGTCAACTTTTCCTCCAACGATTACCTCGGCCTGGCGATGCACCCGGCGGTTTGCGAGTCCGCGGCCCGGGCCCTTCGCGACTTCGGGGCCGGCTCGGGCGCCTCGCGCCTGATCTGCGGCTCCCTCGGGATCCATCACCAGCTGGAGGAACGAATCGCCCGGTTCAAGCAGACCGGCTCCGCCCTGACCTTCAGCTCCGGGTACGCCACGGCCCTCGGCACCATCGGCGCGCTGGTGGGGAAGGGGGACGTGGTGATCGTCGACAAGCTCGTCCACGCCTGTGTCATCGACGCGGTGCGGCTCTCGGGCGCCACAATCCGGATCTTCAAGCACAACGATCTCTCGGAGCTCGAGGACCACCTCCGGTGGGGGCGCCGCGAGTGCGACAAAGCCCCGGAGGGGAGTGGCGCCCCTCCCGGCGCACCGGCCTCCTCGCGACAGATGCTCGTCATCGTTGAGAGCGTTTACTCGATGGATGGGGACCTGGCCCCGCTTCGGGACATCGTCGAGCTCAAGGAGCGGCACGGGGCCTGGCTCATGGTGGATGAGGCCCACGGGACGGGGCTCTTCGGGGCAGGGCGCCGGGGGGTCGTGGAAGCGATGGAGCTCTCGGGCCGGGTGGAGATCCAGATGGGAACCTTGGGCAAGGCCCTGGGGGCCTCCGGTGGGTACATTGCGGGGTCGCGACTGCTGATCGACTGGCTCGTCAACCGGGCGCGAAGCTTCATTTTCTCGACCGCTCCCCCCCCGGCCGCGGCCGGAGCGGCCCTCGGGGGCCTCGAGGTCGTGGAATCGGCCGAGGGGGAGGAGCTTCGCCGCGGGCTCTGGTCGCGGGTGGATCGGGTCAAGGAAGTGGTGTTGGAGGCGGGATGGGCGCTTCCCCCCGTCCAGAGCCCCATCCTCCCGCTTTTGGTGGGGGAGGAGAGCCGCGCGATGGAGGTGGCCCGCGGGCTCGCCGCCGACGGCTTCCTGATTCCGGCGATCCGCTATCCGACCGTCGCGCGGGGCCGGGCGCGGCTGAGGCTCACGGTGAGCGCGTCGCATCGGCTTGAGGAGATCCAGGGGCTGGGGGCTGCGCTCCGACGGTTCGGGCCGGGGCTGCAGGCGGGGTGAGCGCCGCGGCGCCCCGGTTTGGAGTTGAGAAGTTCCCCCGAAGCTGGTGCCGTGGGGAGGCGCATGCATCCCGTCGCAACGCTCGACCATCGGTACGTCTGGCATCCCTTCACCCAGATGCGCGACTGGCTTCGCCGGGAGCCGATCCTCCTCGCCGAGGGGCGCGGCGCGGTCCTGCGGGATATTCGCGGCAGGGAGTACCTGGATGCCAACTCCTCCATCTGGACGCAGCTTCACGGGCATGGGCACCCTGCGATCAACCGCGCCCTGGCCCGGCAGATGGGGAAGCTGTCGCACTGTTCGGCCCTGGGGTTTGCAAACGAGCCTGCGGCGCGGCTTGCCGCCGGGCTGGTGCAGGCGGCCTCCGCCGAGGCCCCGGCCCGCGGGCGCGGGGGGGCGCGCCTCGCGAAGGTCTTCTTTTCCGACAACGGATCGACGGCAATGGAGGTGGGGCTCAAGCTCGCCTATGAGTACGCCCGGCGCGTGAAGCGCATCGCCAGGCCCCGGTTTCTCTCCCTCCAAGGGGCATATCATGGCGACACGGTCGGGGCGGTGAGCCTCGGTCACATCGACCTGTTTCACAAGGCGTATGGGGGGTTGCTCTTCAAGTCCGACCGGGTGATGGCCCCGTACTGTTATCGCTGCCCGTTCAACCGGGCCCGGCCCGAGCGCGCGGATGCCCGGGAGTATCGGGTCTGCGGCTGGGAATGCGTCTCCGCGGTTGAGGGGAAGCTCTCCCGCGCACGGAAGCTGGGACGTCCCTACGCAGGGTTTGTCGTCGAGCCGCTCATGCAAGGAGCGGCCGGGATGATCCCCCAGCCTGAGGGGTGGCTCCGCAAGGTGGCAGGTGCCGCCCGCCAGGCGGGGGCCCTGATCCTTGCGGACGAGGTGATGACGGGGTTTGGGCGAACAGGGATCCCGAGTCCTTCGCGGGGAGCCGGGCTCTTCGCCTGCCATCGCGAGGGGGTGGTGCCCGATTTCCTCGCCCTGGCCAAGGGGCTCACGGGGGGGTACCTGCCGATGGCGGCGACCCTCACGACCGAGCCGGTGTTCGAGGCTTTCCTGGGGGAATACTCGGAGTTCAAGACCTTCTTCCATGGGCACAGTTTCACGGGAAACCCGCTCGGGGCGGCGGCCTCGCTGGCCAGCCTGGACTTGCTCCTGACCCCCGGGTCGGTCCGCGCGCGGGCCCGCTTGGAGAGGTGGATGCGGGCGGACCTGGCCACCCTCTGGGATCTGCCCCAGGTGGGGGATGTCCGCCAGGTGGGGCTCGTCGCCGGGGTGGAACTGGTGCGGGACTGGCGGCGACGAACCCCGTTCGATCTGGCAGAACGTCGCGGGATCCGGGTGTGCGAGCGGATGGCCTCCCGCGGCGTGCTGACGCGCCCGATCGGGAATGTCATCGTCCTGATGCCCCCCTATTGCACGACCCGGGCCCAGTTGCGGCGCATGGTCGAGGCCCTCCGCGAATCGATCGCGGAGGGGTGATCGGGGCGTGCGGGGGCGCGCCGACCGGAGTTGCTTGATCCCGCGGGGCGCTGCGGCCTAGGGTCGGGAATGGATCATTCACCGCAGTTTCTGAAGGTCGTGAACGAGGCTCGGGCAAAGGTCCGGGAAATCACCATCGAGCAGGCCAGGGCCCGCCTGGCCGCCAATCCCAAGGCCGTGCTTGTCGATGTCCGGGAGGACTCGGAGTGGGCGGCGGGACATGCCGCCGAGGCGCGCCACCTGGGGAAGGGGGTGCTGGAGCGGGACATCGAGAAGCTGTTTCCCGACACGGGCGTCGAGCTGATCATGTATTGCGGGGGCGGATTCCGTTCCGCACTCACCGCCGAGGTCGCACAACGGATGGGATACACCAACGTCAGCTCGCTGATCGGGGGGTACAAGGGGCTGGTGCAGGCCAACTGGCCGATGACGAAGTAGGCGGGCTGTCCGCCGGCCGTTACTCGTGTCGGAGCGACTCGATCGGGTCGAGCCGCGCGGCCTTCCACGCCGGGAAGAACCCGAACACCACGCCGACGCCGGCGCTGACGGCGAAGGCGATGAAAATCCACTCCGGCGGGATGAGCGTCGGCCAGTGCATCTGGCTGGCGAGCAGCTTTGAGACGAGCACCCCGAGGACGATCCCGATGATCCCGCCGATCAGCCCAAGGGCCATCGCCTCAATGAGGAATTGAACCAGGATGTCCCGTCCCTTGGCGCCGACCGCCATGCGGATCCCGATCTCGCGGGTTCGCTCGGTGACGCTGACGATCATGATGTTCATGATCCCGATCCCTCCGACCAGCAGCGACACCGTCGCAATCGAGGCCAGGAGCAGCGTCATGGTCTTGGAGGTGGCGGTGAAGGTGTCCGAGATCTCCTGCTGGGTCCGGACGGTGAAGTCGTCGTCCCGCCCCGGCTGGATCCGGTGCCGCTGGCGCATGAGCTGGGTGAGCTGATCCTGCACCGAGGGGAGCAGCGTGGTGCTGGCGGCCTGGAGGGTGAAATTCCGGAACGTCGTGGCCCCGGTCAGGCGGCGCATCGCGCTGGTGTACGGGATCAGCAGGGTGTCGTCCTGGTCGCTGCCCATCATGTTCGCCCCCTTGCTGGCGAGGCATCCGATGATGGTGAACGGGACGTTCTTGAGCCGGATGATCTGCCCGAGGGGGTCTCCCTCGCCGAAGAGGGTTTTCGCGGTGGTGCTGCCGATCAACGCCACCTTGTTGGCATTGCGGATGTCCTGCTCCGTGAAGTTTGCCCCCGAGACCAGGCCCCAGGCGCGGATGTCGAGGTAGTCGGCGCTGACCCCCGTGATCGGGGTGAGGAGGTTCTGGTTGCCGAAGGTGACCTGCGCCGAGGCGCGGACTTCGGGGCTGATGCCGTTGAGGTCGGAGATTTCGCGGGCCAGGGCGGCAAGGTCATCGGAGGTCAGGGTGCCGGCGCTGCCGAACCCCATGCCGACGCCCCCGCGGGAGAAGTTTCCCGACATCAGCATGATGACGTTCTGGCCGAGGCTCGCCACCTGGGCCTCGATCATCGATTTGGCCCCGTTCCCGATGCTCACCATGGAGATCACGGCCCCGACCCCGATGATGATCCCGAGCATGGTCAGGAGGGTCCGGAGGAGGTTTCGGCGGAGCGCCTTGAGTGCGATGCGGAGAGGGATGAAAATGCGCATGGGTCAGGCTGGCTTGCCGAGGGTGGCGGTTTGGGAGGCGGAGAGCTTCTCCAGCTCCGCCCGGGCGTCGAGGCGATTCTCGACCATCTTGTCCGTCAGGACCAGGCCGTCCTTCATCACCACGTTGCGCCGGGCATACTGGGCGATGTCGAGCTCGTGGGTGACCATGGCGATGGTGATTCCCTTTTTGTTCAGCTCCTGAAACGCCCCCATGATCTCGATGCTGGTGCGGCTGTCGAGGTTGCCCGTTGGCTCGTCGGCCAGGATGAGGGCGGGCTTCATCACGAGGGACCGGGCGATGGCCACCCGCTGCTGCTGACCGCCGGAGAGCTGGTTCGGGTGATGGTCCCCGCGCTGCCCGAGGCCTACCAGCTCCAGGGCCTCGAGGGCGCGCTTGCGTTGCTCGCGGGCGCTGAGGGCGGGGCGTGCATAGAGCATCGGGAGCTCGATGTTCTCGAGGGCCGACGTTCGGGAGAGGAGGTTGAATCCCTGGAAGATGAACCCGAGCTTCGAGTTGCGGATGTCCGCCAGCTCCTCGCGGCTCAGCCGGGCGACGGCGACTCCATCCAGGAGGTAATCCCCGTCGGTTGGCTGGTCGAGGCAGCCCAGGATGTTCATCAGCGTCGATTTCCCGGAGCCGCTCGCTCCCATCACCGCTATGAACTCCCCGGGTTGCACGGTCAGGGTGACGCCCTTGACGGCGTGCACCTTGAGGTCCCCGGTGCTGTAGACCTTGTGAACGTTGCGCAGCTCGATGATGGGAGGCATTCGGAGTGCTCCTTGGTGGGTGGGTGCTCTGGAGACTAGGGCCTCCGCGGCGGGCCGCCCATGGGCATGCGTGGGGCGAAGGGGTTCACGGGCGCCGAGCCCCCGGCGGCGGCTGAGGCGGGGGCGGCTGCGGCAGGGAGGGCGACGCCCATGGCCACCTCGTCCCCCTCCTTCAGGCCCTCCTTCACCTCGGTGGTGGTGCCGTCGCTGATCCCCAATTTCACCTGAACGGGGGAAAGCTGCTGGGTCTTGCTGCCACCGGGACCCTCGACCGTTTCGACCAGGTACAGGGTGCGGGTTGTCGGGGCACCGCCGGAGCGGGACCCTCCCCGGCCTCCAGGGCCACCGCCCGAGGCGGCCCGCTTCTTCATCTCCTCGCGCCAGGCAGCGAGTTCCTCTCCCTCAAGCTTGCCGTCACCATTCTTGTCGAACTTGGCCAGGGCGCGTTGTTTGAACTGATCCGGCAGGGAATCAAACGATGGGCCGTCATCCGCCGCAGGAGCCGAGGCCTTGGCCACGGCGTTGGAGCCGGCCGCCGCCGAGCCCGCGTCCGCTCCCCCCTTGATGGGGGCCCCTTCCGGCGGGCGGAACCGCAGGGCCGAGTTCGGGACCTTGACGATGTCCCGCTGCTTGGCGGTGATGATGGAAACCGTCGCGGTCATGCCCGGCCGAAGGTCGAGATCGCTGTTCTTCACGCCGATCACCGTATCGTAGGTGACAACGTTCTGGTTGGTCGTGGCGGCGTAGCGCACCTGGCTGACCGTTCCCTTGAAGGTCCGGCCGCTGTAGGCATCCACCGTGAAGCTGACATCCTGCCCGGTCTTGATCCCCCCGATGTCGGCCTCGGAGACCGCCGCATGGATCTGCATCTCATGGAGATCGTTCGCGATCTGGAACAGCACCGGGGCGTTGAAGCTCGCGGCGAGGGTCTGGCCGATGTCCATGTTGCGGGAGATCACCACCCCGTCGATGGGGGAGTAAATGGAGGCCCGCTCGAGGTCCACCTGGTCCTTCCGGAGCTGCGCTCGGCGAATGGCGACCTGCGCCTCGGCGAGCTGGAGGTCGGCCTTCGTCTTGTCGTAGTCGGACTGGGAGATGAGGTTCTTGGCGATGAGCTCCTCGGCCCGGCGGGCATTCACCTTGGCGAGGGTGAGCGACGCCTCGGCGTTGTCCAGGTTGCCCTGTGACTGCGCGACGGTGGCCTTGAAGGTGGAGGGATCGAGCTCGGCCAGGAGCTGCCCGTTGGTGACCTCGCTGTTGAAGTCGGCGTAGAGCTTCTGGATGATCCCGGAGACCTGCGACCCAACCTGCACGTTCAGCAAGGGGTTGACCTGTCCGCTGGCCGTGACCGCCTGGG
The DNA here is from genome assembly GCA_003452185.1 of Verrucomicrobiales bacterium. Lineage (GTDB taxonomy): Bacteria > Verrucomicrobiota > Verrucomicrobiia > Limisphaerales > UBA11320 > UBA11320. The sequence goes on from DMJJ01000587.1 coordinate 10,349, forward strand.
TGATGTCCCCTTTGGTGGCTTTGACGGTCCGGAACTCAACCGGCGTCTTGCCGCCATCGCGGTGAAGCCACCAGTAGGTGCCACCGCCTGCGGCGGCCAGCAGGATCAGGATCCAGACCAGGGTGGAGAGGGAGCTTTTGTTGGCCATGGTGCGAGGGGGGGGGCTTGGGGTCTC
>DMJJ01000587.1:10780-11419 GCA_003452185.1 Verrucomicrobiales bacterium
TTTTGTTGGCCATGGGGCGGGGGGGGGGGCTTGGGGTCTCGGTGGGGAGGGTGGAAATGGGTTGGGGTCGCAGGGGGCGATGGCGATCTTACCGCAGCTGAAGCTCGACGCCGTTGCGCTTCAGGATGCTTCCCTCGCGCAGGCTGAGCGAGGAGTTTGCCTTGTTGTAGTCGGCCAGCGCCTGGATCTCGTCCGAGCGGGCGGAGGTGAGGTTCCGCTGCAGCTGGAGGACCACGAACGGCGTGCTGGTGCCGGCGCGGAACTTGTCCTGCTCCGCCTGAAGGGCCGCCTCGGCATACTCCCGGGCGGCGCGGGTGGCGGCGACGCGGCGGAAGCTCGCCTCGGCCTGCTTGATGGCGTCGTCGACCTGAACCATCACGGTCTGCCGGAACTGGGCGAGGCGTTGCTCGGCCTGGGAGCGCTGGAGCCGCGTGATGTTCAGGGAATCGCGGGACCGCCGGTTTGAGAGCGGCACCGAGAGGGTCGCCCCGACGGTGTAGAACGGCCCGCTGCCGGAGCCGAGCTGGTCGAACCCGCCTCCAAAGTCGGTGCTGGAGGCGTTGTGTCCGTAGGTCGCGGTGAGATCCAGGGCGGGGAAGAGCTGGTTGCGGTAGAACCTGAGCTGGAGGTCGGCGCGCT
>DMJJ01000153.1 GCA_003452185.1 Verrucomicrobiales bacterium
TTCCGTTAAGTCCGGCCCGCCGGCTGCCTGCATCCGGCGGGCCGGACTTAACGGAACGTTCAGCTGGCGCCGCATCGCGGGGGCGGGGGCACCGATGATGGCGACGATCTCGGATTCCGGCACCGTTGCGTTGCTCACCACGGCAGGCCCGCTCCAAATTGTTGACGCAGCCGGCAATCCAGCAGGCCAGGACTTTCCCCTGCCCCCGGACGCGGCCTATGGGCACTTCAGTTTCCAGTGTCAGTCCTCCGACGGGAGAATCCTGTTGGGGGTTCAGGAGGCCACGTCCACCCCGGATGGGTTCATGAGGGGACGCCTTATATGCTTGAATCCCACGGGGCATTTCCTCTGGGAACACCGGTTCCGGAGCCCGTTGACCCTGCCGCCCGCCATCAGCCCCTCCGGGATCACTTACCTGCCCCTCTCGCCCGACCCTGGCAGCGCTCCAGACGAGACCGACGGTTTGCTGGCCATCTCTCCATCAGGAGAGTTTCTCTGGCGCTGGAGCCCCCCGGGGAGCCTGTCGACCGCTCCCGCCGTGTGGGACGACGGCACGGTTTGGGTTGCGTCGACCGAGCCGGCCTTCTACCGGATCTCGCCCTCCGGCACCATGATCCGCCGCGTCCCGCTTCCCGGGCCTGTGCGTGGCCGCCCTAGCCCGAGCCCTGCAGGCCACTGGTGGCTTGCTGGCGCCACCGGATTCCAAGTCGTTCCAACCGACTTCACCGTTGGACACACAGTGTCCGCGCCAGCCACCGTGGCCGATGAAGCCCTCGCGTCGAACGACGGGCAAATGGTGTTCGGAGTTGCCGATGCGGCAACCTACAAGGGCTCGCCCGATGGAGCTCACTGGGGGGTCATGCTCCCAACCACAGGCTTCCCCTGGGCCATCACCAGCTCCAACACCTGCGCCGTTGCATCGGCCTCGGGAATCGATGAGGTAAGCCTCTCCCCATCACTCCGCCGGAGGCTAACGACCGCGGGTCATCGAATCACTCCCGTCACGGTCGGCCCCACGGGCCTGGCCGTGTTTGGCACCCTTGAGGGCGCCTGGTACGCCGCGATGCTCACGGCCCCGCTGGGAGGAAGTGTGTGGCCCCACGTTGGCCACGACTCACGCTTCTCGGGAGCGACCCAGGTCCCGTTCGGCCGCCCCGGAGCGCCCTTATCCATGACGGCGAGCACAAACGCCTTCCGCGGCAGCGTTATTCTCCGATGGGGGTCACCGACTAATGCTGAGTTCTACGCGCTGTTCCGTCGCGGACCGGGCGACCCGTCGGACGGGGTGAAGGTCATCGATCAACTCGTGGGCGATACCACCTACACGGACGCCCCTCCCATCGTGGGTGCCACCTACGACTACTGGGCCGTCGCCTACAACCACACCGGTGCGGGTCCGGCGAGCAAGATCGTGAGTTTCAAGGTGCCCGTGCCGAGGCCTGGGGATCTTCTGGTCGGGTCTTCGATCGCCGGGGCAGCCATCGGCCCCGTCGCGCTCGGTTTCGACGACTCCGTCTACGCCGCACTGCAGGTCACCAACACCGCGGGGGCCACGACCGTCGGATGGGGGTTGGCGGCCTTCTCCCCCAACCTGAGCCTCCGGTGGTTTCACCCCACCGCTGCCCCTCCCGCATTCGGCCCGGCAGTCGCCCCCACGGGAACAATTCTTTGCACGCAGGCAGGGGGCCTCCTTGAGGCACTGAGCCCGGATGGAACCGTCCTCTGGCAGGTCTCGTTGGGAGGGGACATCCTTGCTCCCCCGGCCATCGACCCGGATGGGAGGATCTACGTCTGCCACTCACTCGTAAGCGTTGTGACATACGGCCCCTGCAAAGTAGAAGCCTTTGCACCCTCGGGAGCCCGCCTTTGGGAAACGGTGGTGCCGGATAGCACCGGGTCTGCCCAGCTTCTTCTCACAGGCGACGGGCGGCTCGTGGTGGAGGGTGGGTCATCCTCCACGCCCTGGATGCGGACCTACGAGACAAACGGCGCCCCGTTCGCGCCTCCAACGCCCTCCGCGGCCTACCTGTCCCTCCTTGCGATCACCGGTAAGGGGAATGCCGTCACCCACGACGGCACCAACCTCCGGGTGATCCGTCCCGACACAAGCCTTGCCTGGCAACGGAACGCACAGACGGACCTTCCGCGACGGGACGCAATCGTTGGCCCCGGGGACATCCTCTACCCCCTCGGCCTCTTCGGGACGGTCTCCCGCATGACGTCGGAGAGCCAGAGCATCATCGCCACGCTGCCGTCAACGCCGGGCCCCATGGTCCTGGACCGTGATGGCACGCTTTACGGGGGATCCGCGGACGGGGTGCTCCGGGCGTTCACCACGAACGGTGTTTCCCAATGGTCCGTACGGCTCGATGGCGACCTCTCCACCCATAGCCCCGCCTTGGGGTCAAACGGCATCCTCTATGCGGTCGCCCCAAACGGACAACTCTACGCCGTCTATTCAGGCTCAACCCTTGCCCCCGCCCCCTGGGCATGCGAGGGGGCGAACGCCCAGCGAAGCTATCTGGGGCACGCCTCGACGCTCCCCCTCATGGCACCAGTCCTCTCCGCCTCCTATGGCCAGTTCGCGGACGGTGTCCATCTTCACTGGGCTCCCGTTGATGGGGCCTGGGAATATGCCGTGACCCGTTCCGAATCACCGGATCCTTTGGGAGCGGTGACGGTCGCCGCAAACCTCCCCGCAGGTGACTTGGTGGACACTCACGTGGAGGAGGATCTCGAGTACTGGTACTGGGTGGTGGCACGTGCCGGGGATCGAATAGAGGTTGCGCCTGCACCAGTCCTGGGGCTTCGACGCTCCCCTGTCCGGGGCGACACCCTTCTCTTGGGCCCGACCTCATCCCCGGGTCTATCGATTGCGCTGACCCCCGAGGGGGAACCCCGAATCCTGGGGGGGGATCGCCTCATGACCTACAGCCGCCACCTGGATCCTACCGCTCAGGTATCACTCACCTTCCCAGTGATCCCACCGCTGGTGATCACCCCCGCCGGAGCCCTCTGCTACCGGTCGGGGGACATGCTGCTTCGAACCAACCAGATCGTGGTGCTCTCGCAAGAAGGCCAACTTGCCTGGACTTGGACCGCGTCCCCAAGCTCCACCCTGATCTCCGAGCCCGCGGTCGGGACCGATGGCACGCTCTACGTCTCCCAGTCCTCGGGCAAAGTCGCCGCCATCGGAAGCGGCGGGGCCCTTAGGTGGGAGGTCGACTGCCAGCAGCCCCTAACCTTGGCCCCTTCGGTCTCGGCCGATGGGGTGGTGGTCATCGTGGGGGCGCTCGGAGATGCCTTCGCCATCTCCGAGCGGGGCAAACTACTCTGGCAACACAAGGGCCTGAACGCGCTCCTCTCCCCCACGTTCAGCACCGAGGGGAACGTCCTCCTGGCCAACTCCAGCAGCGACCTTTCCCTTTCCGGTTACCGGAGCCTGAGTCTGGTTGCCCTGGACGTAGGGACCGGGGACGAGCTCTGGAGAAGCCCCACCATTCCGTTTACAGGCGGGGCGATGCCCCCGTTGATCGGGACAGGAAACAAGATCTGGTTTGAGGCCTCCGGCTCGATCATGCAGACCAACCGGCTGATCCTTTCGGAAGGTTACTCCCCCAGCGGCACACTCACCCCAAAACTCGCCCAAGCTACAGTCTCCTTGGGCACGGGGATTGCCGTGATGGCCGATGGCCTCGAGGTTCTCCGAATCCCCCTGCCCCATCACACCCTGCAGGTCTCGGACGACCAGGGAATCGCCGCCTTCACCGCGTCGGTAAACGGGCTAAGCGATCCCTCAAGCATCCTTCTCGACAACGACGGCTGGCTTCTGGCTCTGCTCGCCCCAGGCGAATTCCTCCTTGAGGAGGTCTTCGTTGGTTCACCCGCCGCGAGCACCTGCTGGCCGATGTGGCGGGCCGATTCCCAGCGATCGGGCCGCGCCTCTCGCAGGGTGACACCCAAGGTCGGACCCGTGGAATACTTCAATGGATCCAGAGTCATTCCCATCAGCGTGGACGTCGCCTTGGGTCTAGGGACGCCTGCCTCGATGGAACTGCTGGTGGACGGCGTGGTGTTGCCGTCCGACTTCCCCACACCGACCGGAGCGCTTACCCGCTGGCCGGCTGAGAAAGTGGGACTCCACCAACTCACCGTGCAACTGACGTACCCCGACGGCAACTCCACCACGGATGGTCCATGGTCGTTTGGCCTCCCCATGCCCCCGTTGACAGTCACAACGGTAGCGGAAGGCCTGCGAATCTCCGTGGACTCGAGCCTCGGAGTCAGCTACCAGCTGGAATCCAGCCCTGACCTCCTGACTTGGGCCCCCGTCTCGGCCCCGGTCCCGGGTAACGGAGGGACCATCGATTGGCCGCTGGTTTCCGCGTCGGGGGCTCTCCCCGGCACCACGTTCTACCGTTTGATGGTCAATCCCTAACCACCGCTGCCCGTTGCGAGAGAGCCTGGCACGGGAGGCTGCTTCGAAACGGGAAGCAGAAAGCCCACCACCCCACCGATGCGAAGGAGAGGCAGCCTCCCATCGCTCGCAACGGGTGCGGAAACCCAGCAGGTTTTAATGGCCCACGGTCCGACCGTAAGGGTAGGCTCCGGCCACCCAATATGAAACGATCCACGGCGCTACTCATCCTCTCTCTCCTGGCGCTCAGCCTCAACGGCGCACGGGCCGCCTCCGACGGCGGCATCCTCGCCGCGGGGGCGAGGCTCGAAAAGGTCTCCAGCGAGTTCGAGTTCACCGAGGGCCCGGCAGTCGATGCCAAGGGGAACCTCTACTTCACCGACCAACCGAACGACCGGATCCTGCGCCTCGACCTCTCGGGCACCTTGACCAACTTCCTCAAACCCGCAGGCCGCGCGAACGGGATGTACTTCGATCGCCACGGAAACCTCATCGCGTGCGCCGACGAGAAGAACGAGCTCTGGTCGATCACCCCCCAGGGAAAGGTCACGGTCCTGGTGAAGGACTACAACGGGAAGCTCCTCAACGGCCCGAATGATGTCTGGGTCCGCCCCGACAATGCCCTCTACTTCACCGACCCGCTTTACAAGCGCCCCTACTGGAATCGCGGTCCTGGGGAACAGGGAGGGGAGCATGTCTATTTCGTCACGGCAGACCGGCGCCACGTCACCCGGGTGACCGAGGACCTGAAACAGCCGAACGGGATCATCGGGACCCCGGACAGCAAGCGGCTCTACGTCTCGGATATCGGAGCAGGTCGCACCTACTCCTACACCCCGCATCCCGACGGACACCTCTCCGACAAGTCGCTCTTCTGCGCGATCGGCTCCGACGGGATGACCATCGACCGGAAGGGAAACGTCTACCTGACCGGCAAGGGGGTTTGGGTCGTGAGCCCTGAGGGAAAGACCATTGAACACATCGAGGTCCCGGAACCCTGGACGGCGAACGTTGCGTTCGCGGGCCGGGATCGATCGACCCTCTTCATCACCGCGAGCAAGAGCCTGTACAAGATCCAGACCCGGATGAAGGGGGCCACGAAGTAAACCTCCGCCCCCCCCCGCCCAATGTCGCTCCTCACCCGGCTCGCCCCTGCGCTCCTTCTGCTGTCCTGGCTGTCAGGCTCGACCCGCGTGCACGGCGCCCCACCGGACGCCTCCGTACGCCCCTCGCTCCGGTTCACAAACCGCGTGGCGACGCTCTCCTTCGATCTCGCAGGCGGGGCGCTGGGGGATTTTCATCTCCTGGCGGCCCCTATGAACCCGTTCTCCTGGGGGGCGCCGGGACCGGGGGACGCTCGGATCCACGGATTTGGGCACTTCCTCTGCCTCGACCGGTGGGGCCCCGCATCCGATGCCGAGGCCGCCAATGGGATGCCGTATCACGGCGAGGCATCGAACGTCCCGTGGAATCCCGATCTCCCGGTCACGCCGACGACGGGAGGAGGCTCGCAGGGGTGCATGTCGGCGCGCCTGCCGATGGCGGGACTGAGGGTCGAACGGAGCATCGAACTCTCGGCGTCCGAGGCCGTCGTGCGGGTGCGGGAAACCGTGTTCAACGAGAACAAGCTGGGCCGCGTTTACAACTGCGTGCAGCATCCCACGATCGCCCCGCCGTTCCTCGGTCCCGACACGGTGGTCGACTGCAACGGGACCCGCGGGTTCGCGCAGGGGGGGAAGCTCCCGATGCCGGAAGAGCCCTCATTCTCCTGGCCCACGGCCTGGATGCCCGATGGCACGAGCTCGGATCTGCGACGGCTGGCTGGCAACCCAAACCCGAACGTCGTCTCATTCATCGTCGAAGGGACCCACGGTTGGATCACCGCCCTTTCCCCCTCGAACCGGTTGCTCGTGGGCTACCTCTGGCTCTCCCGGGACTACCCCTGGGTGAGCCTCTGGAGGGATGTCCACCAGGGGAGTCCCGCGGCCCGCGGGCTGGAGTTTGGCACCACCGGCCTGCACCAGCCGTTTGCGACCCTGCTCAAGAAGGGGCCCATATTCGGCCGGCCGGTGGTCCAGCACCTCGACGCGGGAGAGTCCGTCACCCGGTCGTACCTGCTCTTCATCCTCCCGGTTCCAGCCGGCTTCTCGGGCGTGGGCAATGTCTCCCTTGAGTCAGGACGTCTGGTGATCGAGGAGCTGGCGGGTAAAAACCCCCGACGCCTCTCGTTGAATGCGGGGCTGGATCTTCCGTCGGCCGCCGGACCTTAGAACCCCTCCGCCCCAGATTCATGACTCTCCCAGCAGGAAGCACTCACCCGGTCCCCGTTCCCCCCATGGCCCCCCTTCTCGGCACGCTCGCCCTGCTCCTCCTGCCGTGGATCGCTCGGGGAGCGGATGCGGGGGCAGCCCCCCCCTACCTTCCGCGCAAGGGACTGGCCTTGACCCTCTGGGCTCGGGAGCCGGAGGTGGCCGACCCGGTGGCACTCAATTTCGACGACCAGGGGCGGCTTTATGTTGCGGAGACGGCCCGGCGGGGAACGGTGGACATCGACATCCGGTCGCATCCCGACTGGCTGGTCGATGATCTCTCCAACCGGAGCATCGACGATCTTCGGAGGTTCTTCCGAACCCGGATGTCCGTCGCCCAGAGCGAGGCAAACGCCCGCTGGCTTCCGGATCATAACCGTGACGGAGTGCACGACTGGCGGGACCTGATGGGAATCCAGGAGCGCATCCGGCTTCTTGAGGATCCGGGGCACTCGGGTCATGCAACCCGTTCCACCCTGTTCTACGAGGGGTTTCACGAGGAGGTGACAGGTGTGCTCGCGGGGGTGTTTCCGTGGAACGGCGATGTCTTCGCCACGGTCTATCCCGACCTGTGGCGGTTGCGGGATCCACGCCACACCGGCACGCCGGTGGCAGTGGAATCCGTGGCCCACGGCTTCGGTGTCCATGCCGCGTTCGATGGCCACGACCTTCATGGCCTGGTGATGGGGCCGGATGGGAAGATCTACTTTTCCCAAGGGGACAACGGCTTCGTGGTGAGGACTCGCGAGGGAGCGACGCTCCGCTACCCCAACACCGGGGGCGTGTTTCGCATGAACCCGGATGGATCGGAGCTCGAGGTGTTTGCCTACGGCCTGCGCAACGTGCAGGAGATCGCCTTTGATGAGTTTGGCAACATGTTCGGCGTCGACAACGACGGCGATCTCGCCGATGAGCGGGAGCGGTTTGTGTACATCACCGAGGGGAGCGACTCGGGGTGGCGACTCCACTGGCAGTTCAAGGATCGGGGGTGGCGGGCCCAGACCCGGGTGCCCGACTACAACCCCTGGATCCAGGAGCGGATGTGGGTGCCGCACCATCCGGGGCAGCCGGCGCACATCACCCCCCCGATCAGCAACTACTCGGTCGGGCCCTCCGGGTTTCGATACAACCCCGGCACCGGGCTTAACGACAGCTACCGGGGCTCGTTCTTCCTCGTTCAGTTTCCGGTGCAGAAGATCACCTCGTTCAAGACCCGCCCACGGGGTGCCGGATTTGAAATGGTCGGCGAGCATGTCCTCCTCTCCGGCATGATGGCCAGCGCCGTGAGCTTCGGCCCCGATGGGGCGCTGTACGTGGCGGACTGGGACGGGATGTGGAACCCGGATGGCAAGGGAGCCATCTGGGTTCTGGACGACCCGACGGTCTCCGGATCGCCCCTGAGGCGCGAGGTCCGGGATCTCCTGCACGACGGCATGCGTGACAAGGATTCCTCCCGCCTCCAGCAACTTCTGGCCCACCCGGACATGAGGATCCGGCTTCGCTCCCAATTTGAGCTCGTGCGGCGACAGGAGGGCTCCCTGCTCGTGAAGCTCGCCCGCGACACCGCCCTGCCCCGCCTCGCCCGGATCCATGCCCTGTGGGGATTGGGACAGCTCAGGCTTCGAAACGCGGCCGGCCGGCTCCCCTTCACCGACCCGGACCCCGAGATACGGGCACAGTCGGCGCGAGTGGCAGGCGGCCTTCGGGCGCGGTCCGAGAGCCCGGCGCTGATCCGCCTTCTTGCCGACCCGGAGCCGAGGGTGCGGTTCCACGCCGCCAGCGCCCTGGCGCACGCCGGAACCCCCTCCGCGATCCCATCGCTTGTAACGTTGCTGGAATCGAACAACGACACCGACCCCTTCCTGCGTCATGCCGCGGTCCATGGCCTTGCGGGCATCGGAAAGGTTCCCCCGCTTGCCCGGCTGGCCTCCCACCCCTCGCGGGCCGTCCGCATCGGTGCGGTGGTGGCGCTCCGCCGCCTCGGGGCACGCGAGGTCACCGCGTTCCTCGGCGATGCCGACCCAGCCGTCCGCGCGGAGGCGGTGAGAGCCCTTCACGATGACGACGGGATCCCGGAAGGCCTCCCCCATCTGGCAGCGCTCCTCGACGGAAACCTCACCCCCGAACCCGAGGGGGTCATTCGTCGCGCCATCAGCGCCGCCGTGCGACTCGGGGGAGAGCAGGAAGCCGATCGGCTGATCCGCTTCGCGCTGGACCCGAGGGAGCCGGAATCGATGCGGGGCGAGGCGTTCGAGGCCCTGGCTGCCTGGGACCGCACCCCAGCCATCGATCGCGTGGAAGGAATGGTACGGCGTACCGTGCCCCTCCCCCCGGCAAGCTCCGGGCTCGGCCGGAGCAGGATCCAGAGCCATATCCGCGAACTGCTCCAGACCGGCGGTACGGTCCTCTCGGAGGCGGTCGCGCGCGGGGCTTCGGAGAATGCCCTCGCCGTCGATCCCCTGCTCCTCCAAACCCTGGCCAACGCCCCGGACCAGCCGGCGGTGACCCGGAGCCTGGCCCTCCGCATGCTGGCCGCCGCGGATCCCCAGGGAACGCTCCCTGCCGTCGAGCAGGCCATTGATTCCCCGATCCCGGAGCTCCGGCCGCTGGCTCTCGAGCTCCTGGCTGCGGCCGATGCCAAGCGCTTCACCGAGCGGGTCACCACCCGTTTCGACCTCCTCGGGGTTCCGGAGCAACAACGCGTGCTTGCCCTGGCCGGAAGGCTGAAACAGCCCGCCCTCGATTCCCTGATCCGCCGGGAGGCCGAGGCGCTCGCCCGAGGCCAGGCCCCGCGGGAACTTGCACTCGACATCCTTTCGGCGGCCGCAGGTCGCAAGATCACGACGCCGTCCAGGGCCGCAGAGCCGGTGTCGCCCCCCTCCGGCGGCATACCCCCTTCCCCGCTCCTTCGGGCCGCTCTCTATGGTGGGGATCCCAGGCGGGGGGAGGAGATCTTCCGGACCCACGTCACCGCACAGTGCGTTCGATGCCATGATGCGGGGGGGGAGGGAAAACAGGTCGGCCCCGTGCTCAAGGGGGTCGGGTCCCGGGGCACCCGGGAATACCTCCTCGAGTCCCTCATCGACCCCAGCGCGCGGATCGCCCCGGGGTATGAAACAACGCGCGTCACCCTGCCGGACGGCGATCTCGTGGAGGGACGTCGAGTGGAAGAAACCGACGCCTCCCTCACCCTGAGGCTTCCAGATGGGGAAGTCCGCTCGATCCCAAAGGCCGGACTTCAAGGCATCACGACCAGCGGCGTCAGCAGCATGCCGCCCATGGGGGAAGTCCTCTCCCCATTCGAGATCCGGGACTTGGTGGCATTTCTTGCCGCCTTCCAGTAAGGGCACTCGGGGCTCCCCGGCGCAATCGACAACTCCGGGCATGAAGGCTGTAACCGTCGGCTCTCGAATCCCGTCCGACTCGCCATACCCGACTCGCCCGACGCCTTTCGGACCCCCTCAACTCACGAGGGACCGTCGGCGTGCGTTCACGACTCCCCACATACCATGAAGCTCATCCCCGCCCCCTGGACCATTGTTACCGGATTTCATCGCCTCCCCTCGGCCTGGAGGCGGGTGCGGCCGCTGCTGTTGGGGGCCTTGCTGGCCGCACTCCCCACCATCGCGGCCCCACCCTACAAGGTGGTGCAGCGGGCGGAGTCCCTTGGCGAAGGGGGCATCGACTACGTGACCGCGGATAGCGCCGAGCGGCGTCTTTACATTCCGCGCGGCAACCAGGTGCTGGTGTTTGACCTCGACACCTTGAAGCCCGTTGGAGCCATCCCGGAGGCGAGGGCCCGGGGGGTTGCGGTGGACCCGGTCTCGCATCATGGGTTTTGTAGCAGCAGCCCGGTGCAGATGTGGGACACAAGATCGCTCAAGAGGTTGAAGTCGATTCCTGTGCAGGGCCACCCCGACGCAATCCTCTTCGAGCCCTTCACGCAGCGCATCTACGTGCTGAGCCACGCGACGCCGAACGTCACGGTCCTGGAAGGGAAGGATGGATCCCTCGCCGGCACATTCGACCTGGGAGGGGAACCGGAGCAGGCGGTCAGCGATGGTCGCGGAAAAGTCTTCATCCCCCTTGAGGACAAGGATGAGATCGCAGTGGTGGATGCCAAGGCGATGGCTGTCACGGCCCATCATTCACTCGGTGGCAAAGGGGGGGGGCCCGCCGGGCTCGCCCTTGACCCGAAGAGTCGGACGCTCTTTGCCTGCTGCCGCAACCCGGCCGTCTGCGTGATGGTAGGGGCGGAGGATGGGGCGATCCGCGGGGTGCTGCCGATCGGCCAAGGGGTTGACTCCGCCCTCTTCAACCTCGCGAGCAACGAGGCCTTCAGCTCTCAACGAGATGGCACCCTGACGGTTCTCGCCCGCGACGCCGCGGGGAAATTCCAGGTGGCGCAAACCGTGGCGACCGAGAAGGGGGCGAAGACCTGCACGCTGGATGCAAAGTCCGGACGCGTGGTCCTGATCACCACCGCCCCTGGATCGGGGCCGGCCCCCGCAGGGGCCCCGGCGGCCTCCTTGCTCCAAATCCTGGTTG
>DMJJ01000237.1 GCA_003452185.1 Verrucomicrobiales bacterium
TCCTTCCCCCTCCTCCCCCGCCACCCCCGGGGCCTCCCAGGCCCACGAGCCGGTGACCACGGCAACCCTCAGCTCCCCCGTGCCCGTCGCGGCCCAGTCCACCACCCCCGCCGGGGCGTTCGGATTCCATGATGTCAATGTGACTGCGGTCGACATCGAGGGGAGCGCGGCCGTCATCAAGACCCCCGAGCCAAAGCCTTCCCCCGGCCCTTCGCTCCAGATCGTGGAAGCCCCGTCGGCCACCCCCGCCAATCCCCCGGGATCCCGCGCGGAACCCTCCCCCGACTCCGGGTCAGGCGGGGGGATCGTCGAGCTCCTGAGCAAGGGGGAGGCCTGCCTCCAGCTCGGACAGCCCGAGGCGGCGCTCGCTTCCTTCGACCAGGCGCTGGCCCTGGATGACCGCCACGCCGAGGCCTGGGTGAAGCGGGGGAGCGCCCTCGAGAAGCTCGATCGGATCGAACAGGCGCTGGAATGCTACGACCGGGCAATCTCCCTCGATCGATCCTCCACCCTCGCCTACCTGTACAAGGGAGGGGTTTGCAATCGGCTGGAACGGTTCGACGAGGCCCTCGCCTGCTACGAGCAGGCCCTCCGAAGCCAGGAGCGCCCGCAGCTCTCCTAGGTCCCGCACGGGCCGGTGGGCTAGCTGCAGACCTCCCGCGCCTCGATGCAGCTGAGGTCCCGGACGGCCCAGGTCGGGGAGTGCGACTCGAGTTCGGTGACGGGGGAATGCCCCGTGGCGACCGCCAGACACCGGGCCGAAATCGCCCGGGCACACGCGACGTCCAGCGGCGTGTCACCGATCACCAGGATCTCATCCCCGGCCAGCCGGTGTCCCAGCATCTCGCTTCCACGCGACCGCGCGACTTTGGCGATTTCCCCGCGATTCTCGTGGTCGTCCCCAAACCCCCCGGTGCAGAACTCCTCCCATAGCCCGTAGTGACGCAGCTTGATCTCCGCCCCGAGGCGGACGTTCCCGGTCAGCAGGCCGAGGGTCGGCGGATTCGGCAGCGACTTCAGCGAGTGGATGAACTCCCGGACAAAGGGACACTCGTTCCCCTCGCTGTTGTGAAGGATGTGGTCGAGCCAGAAGTAATAGGTGTCGAAGAATCGGTGGAGGTTCTCGTTCGAATGGTCGACGGAGTGCTTGAGGAATAGCTCCCGGACGATGGAGGTATCCGTTCGCCCCGCAAACTCGATCCCCTCGGTTCCGTTCGAGACCCCGAAAGCGGTCCCGAACGCGTGACGAAAAGCCTTCCGGCCCGCTCCACCGGTATGGAGCAGGGTTCCATCAATGTCGAACAATACAAGGCGGACCATGAGCTGCGTCACCCTTTGCCGCCCTTGCGGTACTGCTCGATCTCGGCGATCAGGAAATGAACCAGGTGCTTGAGGCGCTCCTCCAGCGGAAGGGTCGAGAGGATCGTTTGCCGGGCCATCGGGCTCGAGAGCACCGCACACGACACGAGGTCCGCGACCTGGTCGGGCCCCGGGAGCTGCTCCAGGTAGTTCAGCACCTCCTGAATCGCCTCGCCGGTGGCCTTGGCAGTCCCTTTTTTCCCCCCCTTGGTCTTGGTCTCGAAGGCGGGAAAGGGAAACGGGGGGGGGCCGACCTCCATGCGCTGGCGAACCAGCTCCAACACCTTGGCCAGCAACGCATCAATCACGACGTTGTCCGCCGGAGGGGTCGGAAGCGGGCGGATCGCCTCGATCCGGTAGGGCCTAGTCTGAACGGTCTCAACAAATTGCACCCGGGTGAGCCCCTGAAGGATGAGGTGGGAGGTGCCGTCGGCATGGTCGACCGAAACCCGGATCAGCCCCAGGCCGGCAATCGTGCACGGCTTCTCCCGCGTGCGGGCCGGATCCTGCATCGCCACGGAGAACATCCGATGCGATTGCAGTGTATCCACCAGCATTTTGCGATACCGGGGCTCAAAAATGTAGAGCGGCAGCAACGCCTGGGGGAACAACGTGGCGCTCGGGAGCGTCATGACCGGGACTTGGTCGGGTAGTTCCATGAATCAAATCTAAACTGCTACGTCAGTTATTCAAGCGGCGGTCGTTGCGCTTGCCAAGTGGACCGCCCATCGACAGACTGCAACTGCTTATGAGGCCTGCAATAACGATTCTGACCATTCTCTGCCTGGCGTTGGGTGTGGGACTCTTTGTCCGCCACAACCGGGCGATCAGCCAAGCCCAAGCCGACGAGAAGGTGATCATCACCCTCTCGAACGACCTTGCCCAAGCAAGCACCCAGAGGGATGAGTTTCGCAAGATTTCATTGTTGCTGGAAACCAATCTCACCCTGACCTCCCAGGAGCTCTCGGGGATCTCCAACAACCTGATCAAGACCTCCGCCGACCTCGAGAAGGCCAAGGCCGACGCCAAGGCCGCCGCCGAGGCGTTCCAGGCCGAGATGCAGAAGCGGGACGCCAAGATTGCCGAGCTGGAGCATGAGAACTCCACCCTGGAGAAGCAGTCGGACGACCTCAAGGGGGCGATCACCGGCCTGGAGAAGGCGATCGTCGACACCGAGAAGAAGCTCGCCGCCTCCGAGGGAGACCGCGAGTTCCTGCTCAAGGAGCTCAAGCGGCTCCAGGCCGAAAAGGCCGAGCTGGAACGCCAGTTCAATGATCTCGCGGTGCTCCGCCAGCAGGTCTCCCGCCTGAAGGAGGAGCTCTCCATCGCCCGCCGCATCGACTGGATCAAGCGGGGGATCTTCGGGTTCTCCGAGACCAAGGGGGGGGCGCTCCTCCTGCCGCAGAACGCCAAGCTTACGGCCAAGGATCCCGGGGCGACCACCTCGACGAACTTCGGTCTCCAGGCCGAGCTTCGGAGCGACGGCTCCGCCACCGTGACCACACCCAAGGCGCCCGGCGCCCCGGTGGTGGTTCCTCCCGCGCAGCCGGCCAAGGCTCCCGAGCCCGCGAAGCCGGCCAACCCGAAGTAACCCCAGGGGCTTCGCCTCCCCCGCCAACCGACCGGTTTCAAGCCTTCCGGACCCCGTTTCGACCGGGCGGCAGGGTTCCCGGCGCGAAGCCTCCCCAGTCCCGGATTGCACGCCCGATCGCAGTGAACGAAGTGAGCGCAACCAATCCCGGGGCAATCCCCGGGGCCGGCATGAGTGGGAACCCCCCCCTGGTGGATTCCCACGGTCGTGTCCTGCGCGACCTGCGGGTGAGCATCACCGATCGGTGCAATTTCCGTTGTCTCTATTGCCTCCCGGAGACCGAGGCCGCCCAGAACTTCTACCGCGGCCGCTGGGCCACCCTCCCCGACTCGAAGCCGATCGCCCGCGACTGGGTGCCCAAGCAAAGTCTCCTCTCCTTTGAGGAGATCGTCCGCGTGGTCCGGGTCTGCGTCTCCCGCGGGATCGAGAAGGTCCGGATCACCGGGGGTGAGCCGCTCCTCCGCCAGCAGGTCGAGAGGCTGGTGGGGATGATCGCCGGCATCGAGGGGATCCGCGATCTGGCGCTCACCACCAACGGATTCGCCTTCGAGTCCAAGGCGCACGCCCTGCGGGAGGCCGGTCTCCGGCGGGTCAGCTTCAGCATGGACAGCCTCGACCCGGCGACGTTCCGCAAGATGACCGGCAGGGAGGGGCTTGCCTCGGTGCTCCGAAGCCTGCAGCGCGCACGGTCGCTTGGGTTTCATCCCCTCAAGGTGAACGCCGTGGTGATCCGGGGGTTGAACGACCACGAACTCGAATCGCTGGCCGCGTTCGGCGAGGCGCAGGATCTCTCCTTTCGCTTCATCGAGTTCATGCCGCTCGACTCCGCCCATGCCTGGCAAAGGGAACTGGTGGTCCCGGGAAGCGAGATCCTCGCCCGGCTCCAGGCCCGGTTCTCCCTCGAGCCCGTGATCTCGGAGAACCGCTCGGAGACGGCGCGTCGATGGCGGTTCGCGAGCGGACGGGGGGAGATCGGCATCATCGCGCCGGTGAGCGAGCCGTTCTGCGGCCATTGCAACCGACTCCGGCTGACGGCCGATGGCCGCATCCGGACCTGCCTCTTCAGCGTCCAGGAGCACGACGTCCGGGACCGGATGCGGGCCGGGATGTCCGATGCCGAGCTGTCCGACTACCTCACCCTGCTCGTCCAGGGGAAGGAGGACCGGCATCACATCGGGGAGCCGGGATTCGTCCCGCCCGAACGGTCGATGAGCTGCATCGGAGGGTGAGCCGGGCATCGAAGCCCCGCTCTCCGCGGGGGCTCTCCCACCACCGGGGTCATCGTTTCTGCGTGGTGTAGCTCCAGGTCTTTCCAGTGGACGGGTTCTCGATCGTGTACCGGGCGGCGTCGTGGGCGAGGCTGAGGTGGAGATGCCGTCCCTGGCATTTCTCGTCCAGATTCGCGATGCACTCATCCGGGGCGTTGTTGGCCCCCTCCCCCTCCCGCACATTCTTGTGAACCTGGAACACCCCCTGGATCGAGGGGGTCCCCCGCAGCGCGGAGAGCACCGGGCCGGCGGTTCCCTTCCGAGGGCCGTTGTTCATCACCGCGATCGTCGGCGCCAGGCCCCGGATCAACAAGGGGTTGTTGCTGATGTCGAGCCCGTGGTGGTTTACCTGGTAGACATCCACGGTTCCGATCCGGTTCTCCGGGCAGACCAGCTCCTGTTCGACGTTCCAGGTGAGATCCCCGCCGTCGAAGAACCGGAACCCACCGTACTCGAGCACCCAGACGGTGCTGTTGGCGTTGTCCGAGGTATCGACCTCCTTGCGGGGGGCGTCGGTGCAGGCCGGGCTCCGGGGCGACCCGGCGGGGGCGGGGAGGAAATGTTGGCGGCCGCCAATGCACCTCAGGCGAAGAGAGGGGCCGCCGGCCACCGGGCGGAGCGGCACCTCGAGGCCGGGGGCCACCACCACCCGTTTCTCCACGGGAATCTCCCGGTACGGACGGATGATCAGGGGCCAGCGTGTGTCGGCCTTGTTGCCGTCGGGATCCGAGGCCGGGACCCCGTTGTCATAGATGTGGCGAATCGGCATCAGCGCGGCCAGCTCGGCCGCCCCGCCGAAGTGGTCGACATGCATGTGGGTGGTGATGAGGTGGTCGATCTGGTGGAGTTTTCCCTCATGGGTCGCCACCGCATGAATGCGACCCGGGTCGCGGCCGCCGGGGTTCCCGGAGTCGATGAGGATCGATTCATCATTCGGGGTGACGATCAGGGTGGAGCCTCCCCCCTCGGAATCGATCCAATAGATGTCGAGAGTGCCGCTGGCCTTGCCGGCCTCGGCGCGAAAGGCGAGGAGTGCCGGAATCGCAATCAGCGTAAGGAAGAGGTGTGTCGGTTTCATGCGGGGTGGTGCAGCGGACCGTAGCAGCCGTCCACGACGGATGCAACCGACGACGGGCCTGCAACCGCAGTCTCCCCGCCCCCTGTAGCCACCGACGTCAGGAGGTGGGCTCGCCCTCTGGGCGAGCCCTCCCCAGTCCCCGGAGGGCTTACTTGCCCACGGAGACCATCGGAAGCTCTACAAAGCTTGCGTTCGCCGCGGAGTGATGGATCCGATGGGTCGCCTTCCGGTACTCCTCCGGACGTGCCCAGAAGATGCTTTGGACGAATGTCTGCGGGTTGCGGTCGTACAGCGGAAACCAGCTCGACTGCACCTGCACCATGATCCGGTGGCCGGGCAGGAACACGTGGTTCGCCGTCGGAAGCGCGAACCGGTAGCGAAGCGGTTTGCCCGGTTCGATTGCCTTCGGGGTCTCGAAGCTCTCGCGATAGCGCCCGCGGAAGATGTCCGCCGACACCATCAGCTGATACCCCCCCATCTCCGGCTGCCCTGCGACCTCCTCCGGGTAGAGGTCGATCACCTTCACCACCCAGTCGGCATCGGTCCCGGTGGTCGACGCGATCAGGTTGGCAATCGGCTCGCCGCTGATCTTGCGCGGCGTGTTCAGCCGGTCGCTCACAAACGTGAGAACGTCGGGACGCCCCGAAGCTTCCCGCTGATCGTCCACCAGCCACTGGGCCCAGGTCGACCCCGCTCCGTAACCCACCGGCTGGATGGGACGTGACCGGAACGGGACCGGCTTCGCCGGGTCCGAGATGTATTCGGTGGCCTCGGAAGCGGAGTGTGATCCGGGGGGCGTGAAGCCCGCCCTCCCGCCGGCGAGCAGATAGAGCGGAGTCGGCTCGATGTTACACCCGCTTTCGCACCCCGCGGGCCACCCGGCGAGCCGCTCCCACCGGTTGCGCCCGGTCTCAAATGCGGTCACCGTCGAAAGGTTCGCCCCGGGGGCCCCCTCCACCAGGTATTGATCCAGGAAAGGTCTCAGAAGCTCGCGGCGAAAGTGGAGCCCGGTGTCGCTGGAAAATCGGATCGCTCCAAGGTGGCTTGCCTCCTCGATCTGTTGTCCGTGGTGCCACGGCCCCATGACGAGGAACACTTTGTCGTTGGTGGTGTCCTTTGGTTTGATGGCCTTGTACACCGCCATCGCGCCGTAGATGTCCTCCTGGTCCCAGAGGCTGTGGACGAGCATCACGGGAACCTTGAGCGGCTGGGCGGCGAGGACCTGGTCGACCGCCTGATCCTTCCAGAACGCATCGTACGCGGGATGCTCCAGGATCCGCTTCCAGAACCCGATCTGCTCCATCCCGCGGCGCTTCGCGAGCTCGCCTGCCGACACCGACTCCATGAAGAGGTCGTAGTCGTCATGATGTCCGCTCCACCATTTCGCCTCCGACTTCCGGGTCGCCTGCTGGTCGTAGATGTAGGGAAGGTTCTGCTGCCGGAACGCCCCGTTGTGAAACCAGTCATCCCCCTTCCATCCATCCACCATGGGGTTCATCGGAACGGAGACCTTGAGGGCGGGGTGGGGGTTGACCAGTGCCATCAGTGGGAGGAATCCGTCGTAGGAGATGCCGAGGATCCCGACGCGACCGTTGCTTTCGGGGATGTTCTTCACCAACCAGTCGATCGAGTCGTAGGTGTCGGTGGCATGATCGACAGGGGTCGGGTTCTGGGGCCCGTGGAGCGGGCGGTTCATTACGTAGTCCCCATCCGAGCCGTGCTTTCCGCGGATGTCCTGGATGACCCGGATGTACCCCCCCTCGACGATGACCTCCGTGGCGTTGTCGTATCCCTGGAGCACGGGGCCGAGGTGGGGGCTCTCGGCGTGCGTGGTCAGCTTCGTGGCATCGTAGGGGGTGCGGGTGAGGAGAATCGGCGCCCCTTTGGCGCCCCGCGGGACCAGGATGACGGTGTGGAGCTTCACGCCATCGCGCATCGGGATCATCACGTCGCGGCGGACGTGATCAAACTCATCCAGGCGGGGAACAAATTTCGCCGGAGTCTCGCTTGGCAGCTCGGGGTACTTGGGCGCCTCCGGGGCGTCGTCGGCTCTGGCGGGCAGGGTGGTGGCCATGCCGGTGAGGAGCGCTGCGGCGAGAACAGAGGCCAGGGGGTGTCGGGTGCGCATATGAGATTTGCGTCTGTGCATGAGTGTCTGCGGGTGCGCGGGGACCCCTGGGCTGAGGGGCCCGGATGGCCGCGCCGCCTGCACACGGTGAACAACGGAACCTAGTCGCGTTCCTGGCAGCAATGCCAGTCAAACCCTGCGTCCGGACCCCACATTTGGTAGCGGCTTTCGTGAGAAAGCCGGCAACTTTCTCCACCGCAGAGGGCGCCCTGCGAAGCCC
>DMJJ01000586.1 GCA_003452185.1 Verrucomicrobiales bacterium
GTCTTCTCCATCTCTGTCGCGGTGGGGGGGCGGGGAGCCCCGCCCGGCTGCTCCGATCCGCCTCCAGGGCCGCGGCACCTGACGGGGCCTCCCTGCCGGGGGTGGGACTTCGTGTTGCCCTGGTGAACCGTCCTCCGGAGTTCGCGAGCGACACCGAGAAGTTGAGCTATGCGATGGGGGTGATCTTTGCCCTTGGCCTTGTGAACGAGGGCTTCAAGGTCGACCCCGCCACGCTTGCCCGAGGGATTTCCGATGCCTACGCCCAGGGAAGCGAGCAGCGTTTGTCCGGCGACCAGGCGCAATCCATCCTGGACGAGTATCGGGAGCGCAAGGCCAGGGCGGGGTCCGGCGTGGAGGACGCGAGAGTCCGCGCGGCCCAGATCGCCTCCGACCGTTTTCTTGCCGAGAATGCCGCCCGCTCCGGGGTGAAGCTCCTTGCGAATGGTGTTCAGCACGAGATCCTGACCCCGGGAGACGGGAGCCTCGCTGGACCCGATGAGGCGGTCTCCGTCCGCATCCTTGCCACCCGAACCTTCGAAGGGCGGGTGGTGGCGCTTCCGCAGCAGGCGTCCGGTGCCGTTTGGTTGATACCGGGAGCTCCCGAGGAGGTTCCCGGACTTCTGGACGGGGCGTATCCTCTCCCCGTTGGAACCCGGTGCCGCGTCTTCGTCCCGGCCGCCCTCGCGGGGCCGGGTGCCAACCCTCAACCCGACGGCGAAGCCCTCCCTGCCGGCCTGATCCACGAGGTGCAGGTGCTTGCGATCCAACCGAAGGGGAAGGCGCTTTCCGAGAGGCTGCGCCGTCAGGTCGAGGCGAACAGGACTGCAGGGGAAGCGTTCCTTCGTCAGTTTGCCTCGCAACCCGGTGTCCAGGTCCTCGAAAACGGCCTCCGGTACCGGGAGCTCCGTCCCGGCTCCGGGCCCTCTCCTTCAACCAACGACTGGGTGGACGTGCACTGGAAGATCTCCCTGGTCGATGGGACTGAGCTCACGAACAGCGCCTCCAGCCCGGTGCCCGTCCCGCTCCAAATGCGGGAAGTGGCAAAATCGTTCCGCGGGGTTTTCGAAGCCCTCTCCCGCATGCAACCGGGAAGCCGATGGGAGCTCGCGATTCCCCCTGAGCTCGCCTATGGCGAGCAGGGGCGGGCCCCGAAGGTTCCCCCCGCGAGCACGCTTCGGTGCGAGTTGGAAATCCTTCAGGTCCATCCCGGCGAAGTCGGATCGGCTGCCCGATAGCGGCCCATCGGGGCACCCCGATGGCTCTCCTCCACAACTCACCCGCCGGGTTCCGTTCGGAGCGCGGAATCCTTTTGGCAAAACCCGCTCATCCTCAGTGGGCTCTGTCGATTGTGCCTGCTTCGGGGAAGTCGATGTTTCGGTTCGTAGCTTCGTGTGTCGAATAACGGCGTCGTGTGACAAGACAATGACTTTCGCTCCCGCCAGGCCCCGCGACACCACGATAAACCGCTGCTGCAGGCGTGTTGCCCTAAACTAATCGACGAGGCCGATTCCTGCATTTCCAAGTCCTAATACTGGACGCCATTTCAAACCCCTTTCGACAGACTCGCCTCAATCAGTTTACGCGCCTATGAAACACATTTTACGTACCTTTTCTGAATCCCTGAGTGGTCCCGGATCCCTCTTTCGGGTGGCCTCTGTTTTGGCCTCGGTGTTGGGCTTCGCGGCTCCGTTCGAGGCTCGTGCCTTTGTCTTTAAGGAAAGCGACATGCTCGTCGGCTTCCGCCAGCCCGGCGGCAGCTACGAGTTCCTTTCCAACCTGGGCCCGGCGATCAACTTCAACACCTTCGCGGCACAGCACCCCGGCTCCAGCTTCACAATCACCAGCTTCACCCAGGAGAAGCTCAACAGCGCCTTTTCTGATCTGGGCGGGGTTTCCTGGTCGGTCTTTGGATCCGTGGTAACAGTCGGGTTGGTGAACCCCGACACCTACACGGTCTGGGTCACCCGGCCACGCCTCGATCCGGTGGTGCGATCCGACGCCTGGGTGCGGCAGCGGGGGTCGAAGCAGAGCGGGTTGGCGGGCACGATCTACGCCGTGGGGACCGGCGGTATGCTGGTTCCCGGTGGGGGTAGCGACACCGAGGTGATTCTGGATGCCGGGGTCGACTACGGGTACGCAGCCCGGGTCGGTTTCCTGGGAGATTTCGGCGGCCGATGGCAGGGAACGGTGGAGGCGGCCACCCCGAGCGACTTCGCCTCCTCGGACGCTCCGAGCCGGCTCGACCTCTACTTCATGGCACCCGGGAGCGCGGGGCAGCCCGGTCAGTATCTTGGGTTCTTCGATTTCAAGCCCGATGGTTCCCTGACCTTCACGGCCGCGCTGGCCAGCGCCCCCTTGGTTCAATCGCTCGCACCGGCCGAAGGGGGCTCTGCGGGCGGGACGGAGGTGACGGTCACCGGGTCCGGGTTCGCGGACGGTGCCGTTGTGACGTTCGGCGGGTTGGAGGCGACGAAAGTGACTCTCAAGGGTGGGTCCTCGCTCGTCGCCGTTGCCCCGGCCCACGCCGTCGGCAAGGTCGACATCCAGGTGATCAACCCCGACGGCCAGGCCTCGAAGCTCACCCAGTCCTTCAGCTACGTGGAGTCGGCGGTTCCCCAGACGATCTCGATCGTGGGAACGACGAGCGTTGGCGGGAACTTTGTCCTGCTGAGCGCCGGTGCCACGAACGGCACTGCTGTGGTCCTCACCTCGACCGATTTCCTGAAGCCGGTCTCGAGCTGGACCCCGATCGCCACCAACCATGTCGGTGCCGACGGGTTGTACACAAACCGGTTCCCGGTCGATCCGGCTGACCTGCAGCGCTACTTCCGGATGATCATCCCGTAAGGCGCCCGCAGAGTTCCACCCCGGTGGTGGTTCCTCCCCCCGGGGCTTGGGACTCCGACAGGAAACCGGCGGGCGAAAGTCGCCCGCCGGTTTCCCTCCCTCCAGGGGGACCGGTTTGTCCAGGCGCAGTGAACCCACAGTGAAAGAACAAATGGTGCGATCGAGTGCGAGCGGTGCGATGTTCGGAAAATCTCTCCCGGCCCTCCTCCCCCGGGTGTTGCGACTTGTCACCGGCGGCATGGGGGCCTTGATCGGCCTCGCGCTTGGGGCCGCGGAGCCTTCGACGGCCCCGACACCTCCGCCCGCCGCCGCGTCGACGAACGCCGCACCCCATTTCCGGGTCGACGCCTACGAGGTCACGGGGGTCACGCTGCTCACCGTCTCGAATCTGACCCAGGTGTTCACAAAGTTCACCGGGACGAACCTGGTCATCGCGGACGTGGTCAAGGCCGCTTCCGCGCTGCAGCAGGAGTATCGATTCCGGGGATATCCGACGGTGGACGTCTCCCTCCCGGCCCAGCAGATCACGAACGGGATCGTCCGGATCAAGGTGGTCGAGGGGGTGTTGACGAGTGTGAATGTCGTTGGCAACCGCCATTTCAGCTCGAACAACGTGATGCGGGCCCTTCCGAGCCTGAAGACCAACACCCACCTGAACAGCCACATTTTCAACGCCGAGCTCGACCGCGCGAACGCCAACCGTGATCGACAGATTTACCCCCAGCTGGCTCCCGGTCCCGAGCCCGGGACCTCCTCCATCAACCTGGAGGTGAAGGACCGTCTTCCGATGCATGGGCGGATGGATCTCAATAACCTCAGCACCCCCGGCTCCCCCGAGTACCGGCTCAACGGGAACATCTCCTATGACAACCTCTGGCAGATGGAGCACGGGATCGGGTTTCAGTACGGGTTCAGCCCCCAGCAGCAAAAGTATGACTCAGTCCCCGGGATCCGGATGAACCCGCTGGACATTCCGAGCGTTGCGAACTACGGGCTCTTCTATCACGCCCCGTTGCTCGGGTTGCATGGTGTGGCAGATGACATCGAGCGGGAGCCCAGCTCCTATGGTTACAACGAAGCGACCCGTCGCTTCGACCTTCCCCCGGCGACCGGGCGCCCGGACATCGCCTTTTACGGAAGCCGATCGACCACTGATCTTCTCACCTACGGCCCGCTTCAGAACACAATCGATACCGCGCTGTTGAAGATCGACAACCAGATCGCGACGCGGACGGTAACGCGGGATGATTCCACGGGTCTTCGAATCACGCTCCCTCAGAAGACCTCCGGGAGGCTCCGGGCCACCTTCAGTTTGGGGCTCGATTTCAAGGGTCACGTGGGGAGCACCTATCCCTCGAACGTGTTCTACACCACGGCCACCACGACCAACGCCTTCGGGCAGGCGGTCACCACGGAGACCATCACCTCGGTTCCCAGCCCCGCGGCGACTCACGATTTCTCCTACATGACCCTCTCCGGAGGGTGGCAGGGGATTCTTCCGGATCGCACGGGCCAGACGATGGGAAGCCTTTCCCTCGTGGTCGGCAGCTCCGCCGCGTTCACCCCCACCCACGAGTTCCAGGCCGGGAGCGGATCAGCGAACGCCAGCCAGCAGTTCGTTCTCACCCGGATGCGGCTCGCCCGGGAGCAGAACCTCTTCCGTGGAGTGAAGCTGGTGGGACGGGTGGAGGGCCAGCTCGCCAACCAGAGCCTGGTGTCGTTGGAGCAGATCGGCATCGGCGGCTTTGGAAGCGTACGGGGGTATCGGGAGGGGGAGATGTATGGGGACGATGGGATCTTCAGCCAGTGGGAGCTCCGATCCCCCACGTTCCTCCATCGCGACACCCTGGATGGTGGTCCGGTCACCCTGGGGAGCACGCTCTTCCTGTTCACCGATTTTGGCCGGATCTACTACAAGGAGGCCCGTGGGGGCAATCCGAAGACCGACCTTTGGGGGGCGGGCATGGGTGCCTCCTCGTTCATTGGGTCGCATTTTGAAACCAAACTGATCCTCGGATGGGCGCTGAGGGACAGCGCAACCCGCCATGCCGGGGATTTTCTCGCCACGTTCACGGCCGGCGCCCGGTTTTAACGCAGGGAGGAGACGCAGATGAACCCGAAATCACATTCCAAGCGGAGTCAGCAGTCCATCGCATCCCAGCCTCCGGGCGGGCGCAGCCCGTTGCCGAGGGGGATCGAGGATCCGGGGCTGTTCATCGAAAGCTGGGAGTTCACCCGTGCCGCCCGTTCCTCCTGGTTCGCCTCGCCGCTCCCTTTCGCCGGGTTCTGCCTCCTCTCCAGCTCCTTCCTCGCCCACGGCAACCCCGAGGGGATGCAGGTGGTGACGGGGTCAGCCCAGGCCTCCCGGTCCGGCTCCCAGCTCACCGTTTCGGTGGGTTCACAAAACGCCTTCCTGAACTGGAGCAGCTTCAACATCGGCCGCGGGGAGACCACCCTTTTCCAACAGCCGTCGGCATCCTCGGTCGTCTGGAACCGGATTAATGACATCAACCCCTCCCAGATCCTCGGAAACCTGCGGGCCAACGGGATGGTGGTGCTCGCGAACCAGAACGGCTTCTACTTCGGCTCCGAAGCCTTTGTGAAGGCCGCGGGGCTCTACATCACCACGGCCCCGATCAACCCCTCGATCAGCGAGCCCGGATCCTTCACCTTTGAGGGGGCACCCCCGGCCATCCCGGTTGTGAACTACGGCCGCCTGGAGACTGAGAAGGGGGGATCCCTGTTCGTCATCGCCAAGGAGATCGACAACCACGGCTCAATCTCCGCGCCGGGCGGAACCGTAGGCCTGGTCGCGGGCGATTCCGTGATGATCTCAGACCGGCCGGACGGCCGCGGCATCAGCGTGCAGGTGCGGCTCCCGGCGGGGAGCATCGACAACCATGGCCAGGTCTCGGCCGACGCGGGCCACCTCCTGATGCAGGCCCGGACGGTCAACCAGTCGGGGATTGTCCATGCCGATTCCGTTCGCGAGGTGGGGGGGGTGGTTGAGATTTTTGCTTCGGAACGGATATCCCTCGGGGCCGGATCAAGAATCTCCGCTGATGGAGAGTCCCAGGTGCCGAGCGCCGGGGGGCGGATCACGATCAAGTCCGACCACGTGTTCACGGACGAAGCAGGCTCTGTGGTCTCCGCCGCCGGCGGCAAGCTCGGGGGGAATGGCGGACAGATGGAGCTCTCGGCCACCTACATGGAGGCCATTCACTCCGCGCTCGACGCCTCTGCTGCCAAGGGGTGGAGCTATGGAAGCCTCCTTCTCGACCCCACGGACATCAATCTCTCGAGCTCCGGCTCCGGGTCCGCTCCCGGAGGCGTGGTCCACTCGGGCGATGGAGCCGGCGCGCTGAACCTCAATGTCAACACCGCCTTCGCCGGCTTCTCCAGCATCACGCTGGAGGCGACAAAGTCCATCAACCTGAAGGTCGGAACCACGTGGAAGCTCGACGACAGCACGGGCAAGGATCTGCCCGGAAGCCTACTGACCCTCCGTGCCGGCACGGACATCAAATTTGAGCCCGGTTCCTCAATCCAGGGCGGGCACAATTGGTCGGTTTCGCTTACCGCGGGGGCCAGTTTCACGGGGGCCTCGGAGCCCGTGCGCGGCACCGGAAACGTCACCCTGGGCGGCGACTCCTATATCGAGACAGGCAAGGGGGATATCCAGGTCGCAGCCGGGAACGGCGTGACCGTCGGGCAGGGGGCCATACGGACCATCGAGGGGGGCAGCATCCGGGTCACGGCCCTGGCCGGCTCGGTGAACACCGGGTCCAACCCAAACGGATACGATTTCACACTCGATGCGCCGGGTTACGTCGCGAGCCAAAATCTGGGCGGCATCAGCACGCGGTCGGGCGGGGATGTCTCGATCACGGCGGGAAAGGACGTCAGCGCCTTTCTCCCCCCGGCGAACGGAATCGGCGTCACCAGCGAGGCGGGAACCGGGGCCTACGGGGCGGAGCATGGGAATGTCACCATCGCGGCGGGGGGCAACGTCACCGGCCACTACATGTTGAGAAACGGCGAGGGGTCGATCCACGCGGGGGGGAATGCGGGCACGGCCAGCCGGCAGTTTGCCCTGAGCCTCGTCAAGGGGCGATGGGCTGTCGATGCCGGGGCGTCGATTTCGCTCCAGGAGGTGCGGAATCCAAACGGCATCTTCAACCAGCCGGGGACGACCACCGTGCCGGTGAACTTCCACTTCGACTACGACCCCGCCGCTGCGGTGTCGCTTGCCGCCGCCAACCAGATCCTGCTCACCGGGACCTCCCTGCCGCGGTCGGCGGGAGGCCTGGGAATCCCGGTTATCTACCCCCCGTCGCTCAGCCTCTCAGCGGGGAGCGGCGGCGTGGTGCTTGGGTCCGATGTGACCCTCTTCCCCTCGCCCACCGGAAACCTGAGCGTCCACACGACGGCGGGCGGGGATTTCGCGAGCAGCAACCCCACGCTGCTGCGCCGCCTCGTGCTGTCCGATTCCGACAAGCGGGACTGGCGCGAGTCAATCGACTTCACCTCCTCCGATGCCGGGAACAACGTACTTCACTTCAACGACACGACACCCGCGATCATCGATGTAGCGGGGTCCGTTTCCCAGGTCGCCCTGCAGCTCGCTAAGCCCACCCAGATGTCCGTGGCGGGGGACATGAAGAACAGCAGCCTGAAGGCGCAGAACTTCCATGAAACCGATGTCACATCCCTCACCGTGGGAGGGGCGATCAAGTACCGGGCCTTCTACACGTTCCTCGATCTCCCGGAGGGGGCCCCGGACCCGCTCCTGGACTACGTCCTCCAGTACGCAAGCCTGAGCAGCCAGCTCCAGAGTGCGTTGAGCTACAACCCGACGCTCCACCGGATTGCCTTCGCTGGGATCATGCAGAGCGAGGAACGGGACGCACTCAAGAGCATTACGGTCCCCGACCCCTACGACCCCACCGGCCTGAACCGCCTCCCGGCGCAGATTGCCCCCCCTGCACTGATCGACAAGCTGTACCACGACAGTCAGGATGTGCCGACGGTCCCCCTCCCGGGGATCGCCGTCAGCGGGCCGGGCAAGCTGCAGATTCGCGCGGGGAGCATGGATCTGGGGATGTCCGACGGCGTCCAATCGCTGGGCATTGCCAAGTCCGCCCAGATCCCCACCACGCCCAAGGGGGCCGAGCTGGACATCGACCTGGCAGGCGACTTTGACGCCCTCTCTTCGAGCGTCACTTCCCGGTACGGAGGGGACATTCATCTCACGAGCGGCGGTAGGATCAACGTGGGGTCCCAGGAGTTGACCAGCGACAGCGGGGTGCCGAGGGGGATCGTCTCCCTCTGGGCCGGGAACATCGACGTGCGGGCGCATGGCGACATCGAGGTCAACGGCTCCCGCATCGCCACGTACGATGGCGGGAACATTCACCTCTACTCCGAGACCGGGAGCGTCGACGCCGGCAAGGGCGGCTCGGGGTTTGTTATCGTGGAAAAGCCATACGTCGATCCCGGCTCCGGGGAGCTGGTCATCGCCAAGGCGACCATCCCGGGCAGCGGCGTCATGACCACCAGCTACCCTGGGGACATTCCCGGGGCGCCCACTCCCCAGCTCGGAAGCATCGCCGTCGAGACCCCCAAGGGGGACATCCGGGCCGGGGCCGGCGGGTTCGTCCAGATCGACCTGAACGGGCATGCCAACCACGATGCCAGCGTCACGCTGAACGCCGGCACGCGCAACCCCGACGGCTCCGTACTCTACAAGGGGAGCATCCTGGCCAACGGCTCCGGCGTCATTGGAAACAAGGTTGATCTCAAGGCCACTGGCGACATCACCGGCCTGGTGGTCGCCCAGGGAAACCTGAACATTCGGGCTGACCAAAACGTCTCCGTCACGGCAATCGGGCAGGGGGCGGTGAATGTGAGCTCCAGCGCTGGGAGCGTCTCGGGGACGATCGTCGGGGTGGGGGCGGTGAGCGTCTCCGGATCCACCATCAATGCAAACGTCGTTGCCGGTCCGGGGCAGGCGAACGTCACCGGAACGGTGGCCGGGAACGGGAACCAGGCCGGGGCGGCCGTGGTGAGCACCGCGGGCCAGACCGACTCGAAGAAGGCGGACGAGGTGGTCTCAAGCCCGGCAGCGGCGAGGGAAGTCCCCGGCGAGGCCAAGCCCCAGAAGGCCCTCTTGACCAAGCGGCGGATGAGCCGTGTGACGGTCATTTTCCCAACCTCCTAGCGGGGGCGGCGATCTCCTCCAAATGGACCTCCCCTCGGTGGGGGGGAGCCGTACAGACCTTGTTTTGCGGCCTTTCGGCGCACCTCCCGGCCCCGCGAGGGGCCCTTCAGGCTCCTGCCAAAGTTAACCTAGCCGACACACGGTTGTAGCCTGCCTTCTGTAGCCTCCTCTCATCGGACGCCGCCCCCCCTGCGCCTGTTCGCGGGAAGGGAAGGGGGTGGCTGAGTGCAACCCGAGGTATTATGAAAAAGTTGTCTGCATGGTACGGACCCCATCTCGCCGTGGGGGAGATCGCCATCCCGGCCGGCGGGGAGTGGCAGCCCCGGATGTCCACCTGGTGTCTCATCCACGTCGTCGCCGGTGGCGGCTACTGGCTTCAGCCCAGGACCCAGCACCTTTTGGATGCCTCTGCCCTCCTGTTTCTAAGCCCTGCACTTGACGGAACGGTCCGTGCTAGCCAGATCGGGGAGCTTCGGCTGCTGTACGTGCCCGTGGAGCCTGAGCGGCTCACCGGGCTCTTCACCCTTGATGAACAGCGAAACCTCAAGAGCGTGGCAGCCCGCCGTGAGGGTTCCTTCCGGATCATGCCCCCCTCCTCGTCTCTGGCGACCCGCATGAAGTCGCTCTGCGAGTTGAAAAACCGTACGGGCCCGGCATTCCGTCTCCATCTGCTGCAGCTTTTCTGCGAAGCCTGCGGGAGCGAGTTGACCGAGCCTGTTCCCGAGGCGGCCCCGGCGCCTGACGCGAAAGCCCGCCTCCGGGAGCTGCTGAATCAGACCCCGACCTCCGAGCTTCTTGGAATGAGCTTCTCCGAGCTCGGCAGATTGACGCGCTGCACCCCGCGGCACCTGAGCCGGATCTTCCAGGAGCTGGTCGGGGTGTCCTTCCGCGATAAGCACACCGAGCTCCGCCTCTCGCGGGCCTGTGAGCTCCTGGCCACGAGCGAAGCCAAGATTGTCGACGTGGCCATGGAGAGCGGGTACCAGTCGCTGAGCCTCTTCAACCTGATGTTCACGCGACGGTTTGGAGTAAGCCCCGGCCGGTGGCGACAGAATCTTCGGAAGCAGCATGGATCAACCCCAGCGGCTCTCCGCCCCGAGCGCGCCCTCGCGGGTGCCGGCCGATAGCCGCCGACACCCCTCCGCCGACACCCGTTTCATCCGCCCTGCCCAACATGCTTGGCAACCGATCCATCGGGCTCAGAACCCTCTCGCTCGCCGGACTCCTCCTGCTGGTCACGCTCAGCTTCTGGGGATGGGTCCTCGTCTGGGAGTCCCCCGTGTGGGAGGATCGGGACGCGCTGCAGCGATCGCTCCTGTTGAACGAGTTCCTCCTTGTGGGGGTGCTCTTTGGGGCGGGCGGGGGGCGGATC
>DMJJ01000460.1 GCA_003452185.1 Verrucomicrobiales bacterium
TCTCTACGAGCAGCGTCACCTGCAGCTCGAGCTCCTGCAGGACACCCCCACGACTCCCCTCCCCCCCAGCCCCGCGGACCGCCGACGCCCCCAACCGAAACCGACGCCCCAAAGCTCGATTCAAACGTTCCAGATCGTCTCCTGAGCCACGCCTCACTCCCCCAGCCCCCCCCCACCACCACCGATCATCACCATGAGCCCCCTCATTCAGACCGGGACCGTGCCCCCTTCGGGACCCAAGCCATCGTTTCCCAGACGACTCCTTCGGTGGTGCTTCAGCTGGCGGGCCCTGCGTGCAGCGGTTTTCGCTGGAGCCGCCCTGGTGACCCTCGCCGCCCTCGGCATGGGGATCTGGAACTGGAAGGCGGAACGAGCGTGGCGCGCCTACCGGGCCGGGGCGGAGTCCGCGGGAGAGAAGCTGATGCTCCCGCAGGTCATTCCACCTCCCATCCCCGAGGGTGGAAATCTGGCCATGACTCCATTTCTTCGTCCGCTCTTCGACTACGAGACGCGGGATGGAAACACCGTTCGTAAGGATGAGCCGGGGTGGACCCGTGTCGTGACCGCGGGCAAAGGGGCTTTCCGCCAAAGCACCTCACGCCCCGGCATGAAGGTCCCCGCCGCCGGGAACTGGCGACTCGGCCATCCCACCGACCTAGTGGCCTGGCAGGACTATTACGCAGCGGCGAAGGAGTTCCCTACCCCCCAAGCCCCGGGCCGCCCCGGAGCCGACATCATCCTTGCCCTCGGGGAGAGCTCCGACGCCCTCGCCGAGCTGAGGGGAGCCCTCTCCCGCCCTCGATGCTGGTTCCCGGTCCACTACGCCGACGCAAACCCGGCCGGCATCCTTCTGCCCCATCTCTCGGTGATTAAACGGATGCACGGCTACCTCGCCCTTTGGGCGACGGCCCAACTCTCCGAGCACCAGCCGGACATCGCGGCCAGGGATCTCGAGATTGCTTTTCGACTCCAGCGCGGGATCGAGCAGGAGCCGATGTTGATCTCCTATCTGGTGAACATCGCCAGCCTGCAGATCTACCTGCATTCGCTCTGGGAGGGATGCATCCGCCATGAATGGTCCGCCGACCAGCTGGCCCGGTTTCAGGCCCAGCTCGGGGAAACGGATTGCCTGGAGGGACTGAAACGGGCGATTCGCGGGGAGCGTGCCTTTGGCAACGCGATCTATGAGCGATGGCTTTCGAACCGTGGTACACTGGGAAGCGACTGGGCCCAGTTTCAGGACGTTGTTCCCAACGACGGCAGGCCGCAGGGGCTCGCCGCCCCCGGTCTGCTCGGCTACCTATTCCCCAGGGGGTTGCTGCGGGAGAACCAGCTTCTCCAGAATCAGTACGCCTCGGCAATGCTCGCCGGGCTGGGTTCCCTCGGCAGCCCCGCGGGCAACTACCACCGCATCGACCTGGAGGCGGTGACCGCCTCTGCCCACGGGCTCCTGAAGCCGCCCGGCTACCGGAACATCCTCGTGAGCATGCTCGCCCCGGCTCTCGATGGCGTGGTCTCCAAGGGGCTCCTGGCCCAGGCCAGCCGCGATGTCGCCCTGGCCGGGATCGCCATCGAGCGATACCGCCTCGCCAAGGGGGAGTACCCGGAGCGGCTCGAGCAGCTCACCCCGGAGTTCCTCCCCTCCCTCCCCAAGGACGTCTACACCGGCGAGCCGCTTCACTACCGCCGCGACTCCAAGGACCTCTTCATGCTCTACAGCGTTGGCCCGAACGGCCAGGATGACCATGGGGTCTGGCCCCACACGGAGCAGGCGGCCCGCGGAGGCCAGCGTGGAGGTGCCGCTCCCGACGACGTTGTCTGGCGCTACGTCACCCCGGAGTAACGGGGGAGCTCCCCCCCAATCTTCGGTCGACACCGGACCGCCCCCACGGTATTTCTCCTCCCCTCGCAGGTTGAGGAGGTTGTTCCATGGAAAACAAGGAGGCGCTGATCGCGCTGAACATGATTGAAAACGTTGGGCCTGTGCGGCTCCGGCAGCTGCTCCAGACGTTTGGTGAACCGAAGGCCATCCTTCAGGCCACATCGCCCGAGCTCCAGCGGGTTCACGGGATCGGCATTGACACCGCCGAGGCCATCGCCACCTGGGAATCCAGGGTCGATCTGCAGGGGGAACTCCGCCGGTTGCGCGACTACGGGTGCACGGTCATCACCCAGGCCGACGAGGATTACCCCCCGCTGCTCCGGCAGATCTACGATCCTCCGATCGTCCTCTACGTGCGCGGCACCCTGCAGCCCCGCGACAAAAACTCGGTCGCCCTCGTCGGCTCCCGCCAGAACACGCCGTATGGGATCGAGACGGCCCGTCGGTTCGGCTACCAACTCGCGTACCTCGGGGTGACGGTGGTCAGTGGCGGGGCCCGCGGGATCGATACCGCGGCCCACCAGGGTGCGCTTCGTTCCGGAGGACGCACGATCGCGGTCCTGGGCACGGGGATCAACCTGGTCTTCCCCCCGGAGAACGCCTCGCTCTACGATCAGATCAGCTCCCAGGGGGCCGTCATCACCCAGTTTCCCTTCAACCGGCCGGCCGACAAACAGTCCTTCCCGATCCGGAACCGCATCGTGGCCGGCATGACCCTTGGAACCGTGGTGGTCGAGGCCAACCTGAGCAGCGGAGCGCTGATCACCGCAAATTTCGCCACCGACTACGGTCGACAGGTCTTCGCGGTCCCAGGACGCATCGACTCCCCGCGGAGCAAAGGGTGCCACGAACTGATCAAGAAGGGAGCCAAACTCTGCGAGGGGGCCGAGGACATCCTGTCCGAGTTCGAGTATCTCTTTCCACGCAGCAACCGGCCCGACACCCCGGAGCAACCCTCCCTGCTCCCGGCCCTGGAACTCACCCCTCACGAGCAGGCGGTCTTCTCCATCCTCGGTGCCGCCGAATCCCCTGTCGACGAGGTGATCCGTCGCTCAGGGCTGCCCGCCTCGACCGTGAGCGTCGCCCTCCTCGCTCTTGAGATGAAACGCCTCGTGCGGCAGCTCCCCGGAAAGCTCTTCCGAAGGGCGGATGAAGCCCGCACCTCTCAGTAGGCCATCACCTTGACGCGCTTTCGGAACTCGGCAGCCGTCAGCTTGCCGTCGGAGAACGCCTGGATATCGCCGCGGGTCGCCCGGACCAGAAGCGTGGTACCACGCGAGGCCGCATCCTCACGCACCGCCATGAACCGCCCGGCCAGCCCTGCTCCGCCCCCGGCCCGGGAGCTGGCACTCGGGTCCACGGCTCCAGCCGCGGGCTTTGAGGTCTCACGCCAGGCAACCTTGACCGGCCCCGCCGGGGCGGGTCCCATGACGATCACCGTCACGGTTTCCCCGGGCCCCAGGTGCCGCATGTTTGCCGCATGCCGCAGGGCCTCGACCAGATCTCCCGTGAGCATCTCCACCCTCTCGGCATCGTAGCGCTCGCCCCCCGATACCTCGTCGCGGGAACGAGCCTCGAAAAGCTCGGGCCGGGAGTCGCGTGCCGTGCCATACAGCTCCTGCCGTGTGTCATCCCAGGCGCTCGCCTTGGCGGGCTTCTCCAACCCCGCCTCGGCCCCGGCCGGGGGCCCGAGCAACGCGAAGGAAACCCGGAAAAGGAACAGCGCCCCCTGCCCCTGGATATGGAGATGACGCACGGCGCGGGAGCGATCCAGGAGGCTGGTCACCTTGGCGGCCACACCCGACGTTGGATCCTCCCCTCCTTTCCGCGTCAACGCCTTCGCCAGCAGTCGACTCATGATGTTCAGGTCCTCATCTGCCTCCGCCATCCAGGCAGGATCGGCCGAATCCCCCGGCACAACAAGAGTGCGGCTGGCAGCCGTGCGCATCCGCCGCTCAACGGCGGATCCCAGGTCTCCCCTCAGCTCCTCCAGGTCGACGAATGTGGACTCCGCCCCCTTGAGGGCATCCATCACGCGAATCCGGGCCTGCCCCACGGCGTCGCGGGCCTGGTCCAACATCTCATCGCGGACCTCAACGGATGAGGCCCGGGCCTTCGACTTCGACCTTCCCGGCGACGGCGCCGCGGGCGGCACCGGTTCGATGACGTCTTGGGAGCCTGCCTCCGCCGGTGCCGGGGGACCGGGGGGCCGCGGAGCGGCCGGCGGGCGGGGCGGCGGCGAGCCGGGGGTGCCACGGGAAGGGGCCGGGGCGTCGGGGGCATCCAGCTCGGCGGCGGCGAGCCGGGGGTGCGCCGTTTCGATCAGGAGGGCGATGACGAGGGTGAATGGAAACCAGGTTTTCATAAGTTCACTCGATTCGTGGGAGATTCGGTTGTTCTCGGGCGCTGAACGGCTCACTCCGCGGCAGGACGTCCCGCCTGCTCCAGGTTCAGGGCGGCCAGTTCGGCCAGGGTCGCCTCGGCCTTCTCGAGGGAGACATCCGTGGCGTAGGCGATCACCTCCAGGTCGTTCCTGAGGGCACGGATGCGCTGGACCTGACGGCGCTCGAGCTGGACCAGCGCGGCCTCGAATGATTCGGCTTCGGCCCTCCGTCCGGCTTCCGCCTCCGCGGCGAGCTCCTGGCGCACCGATTCCAGACGCCTCTCGAGCGACCCACGCAGGGCGGCAAGCTC
>DMJJ01000333.1 GCA_003452185.1 Verrucomicrobiales bacterium
GGGATGCACACGGGAATCGGCTTCGCCATCCCGATCAACCAGGCCCGCGACGTCGCCGATCAGCTCATCGAGCGTGGCCGGTATCTCCGCACCTGGCTTGGGATTGCGATCCGTTCCCTCCGGGAGAACCCCTCCCTCCGGGACGCCTTCCCCGGCGTCCGGGACGGGGTTGTGGTGAAGCAGATCGAAGCCTCGGGGCCGGCCCGCAAGACCGACCTCAAGGCCGGGGACCTGATCACCTCGGTGGATGGGCATCCGGTGGCCACGGCCGCGGATCTCAAGGCCGCCGTCCGGAGCCGCAAGGTTGGGGAAACCGTCATCCTCGACATCAATCGTGACGGGCACGCGATGAAGGTCCGCCTGCGGGCGGATGCCATGCCGGACCGGGATCACCCCGCACCGGTCAACCCGACGCGGGCCCCCAGCCCCGACGAGGAGAGCAACCTCGGCCTCACCGTGCGCCCCCTGACTGGGGAGCAAGCCGATCGGGAGGGGATCGCCCGGGATCGCGGGGTGGCGGTCGTGGAGGTGGCCCCGGGGAGTGTTGCCGAAACCTACGGGCTCAAGCCCGGGAACATCATCACCGAGCTGAATCGGAAGCCGGTCAAGAGCCCCAAGCAGTTCCGGGAGGTGTTGCGCGAGGCCGATCCCCGGAAGGGAATCCTCCTGACCTATCTCAACGAGGGGGCCTCGCGATTTGAATTTATCCGGGCGGACGAGTGAACCAGCCATGAAAGGTTTTACTAAAGGCAATTCAGGGCCGGTCGATAACCCCCCTGCCGCGATGCGTGGCATCGGCGGGGTCTTACCGGCGTAACCCGCTCATGCGCAGCAGCGCTTACTGCACCAAATCATATGAACGAGAAACATGACACGAACCGTCGCCGTACCCCCCGCCCGCCGGCGTTTAATGGCGGACGGTTGCTGCTGGCCACCCTGATCGGGGGGCTTGCCCTTCCGTTGCTGCCCGGGGTTGCCCGTTCCGAGGATGCCGCACCGGGATCCTCCGTCGACCCCGCCCTCATCCAGAAGCTGCTTAAGCGCGTGGATGAACTCGAGGGGGAGGTCCGTCAGTTGCGCAAGGCCCAGAGCAGCCCCAGCAGCTCGTCGCTCGCCGCCAGCGAGGTGGCGGCCGCCAAGGATAATTTTCCGCAGATCCAGTTCCACGGCTTCGGGGATGTCACCTACCACGTCAACAACGGCCGGGGGGACAAGAACGCGTTCGCCCTCGGCCAGCTCGACTTCTTTGTCGTGTCACGGATCGCCGACAACATCAGCATCCTCAACGAAAACGTTGTCGAGGCGGGCGGGGACAACAACTTCGGGTTCGAGGTGGAGCGGTTGCTTCTCCAGTATCGGGGGAACGACTGGTTCAACGTCGATCTCGGGCGTTATCACACCTCGATCGGGTACTACAACACGGCGTATCACCATGGCACCTGGTTCCAGACCGCGACGGGCCGTCCGCAGTTCCTCGACTTTGAGGATGGCGGCGGGCTGATCCCGACGCACGGCGTGGGGCTGGCGTTCCATGGAGCGATCCCCTCCGGGTCGCTGAACATGAACTACGCGTTCGAGATCAGCAACGGCCGGTCCTACCACTCGAACAACGGGAACAACCCGGTGTTGAACGTCAATGACGACAACGAATACAAGGCGTTCAACCTCGCCCTGACGGTGAAGCCCGACGGGCTCGAGGGGGTGCAGGCGGGGGCTGGCGTGTATCACGACACGCTCACGCCGGAAAACCTCCCGAGGACGGACGAGTTCCTGTTCCACGGGCATATCGTCTACAAGAACAGCACCTGGGAGTGGCTCAATGAAGGCTTCCTGATGAGGCATCATGAGCGTGGAGGCGGGACCCATTGGTCGCCCGCCGCCTATACACAGGTCGCCCGGGCCTTCGGGAAGTGGAAACCGTACGCGCGGTTCAGCTACGTGAACGCCACGGATGCCGACAATGCCCTCACGTTGATCGGGGCCAACGGGCTCCGGTGGGGCCCCTCGGTTGGCATTCGGTATGATTTTTCGAGCCTTGCCGCCATCAAGCTGCAATATGACCGTGTGCAGCAGCAGAGCGACCGGAACCTGAACCAGTTCACCACCCAGGTGGCCTTCACCTTCTAACCCCCCACAGGGAACGAGGATAAAACTATGGTCAAAAAACTGATTGCGGTCGGTGCGGCGCTTGCCGGGGTGCTGCTGTGCGCCCAGGTGCACGCCGACGACACCCTGGCGATCGTGGTGGGGAAGAGCTCCAGCATCGACAGCCTCTCCGCGGCGGATCTCCAGAAGATTTTCAAGGGGGAGAAGTCGAAGGCTCCCGATGGGAGCAAAGTCGTGGTCGTCATGCGCGACACCGGCTCGCCGGAACGGGATGCCGCCCTGGCGGGGATCTACAAGATGAGCGAGGCGGAGTACAACAAGTACTTCCTCCAGGCCACCTTCACCGGTGCGGTTCAGGCAGCGCCCAAGGCCCTCTCGTCGGGCGCGGCGATCAAGCAGTTCGTCAGCTCGACGGCGGGTGGCATCGGCTACGTGAAGTCGAGCGAGATCGATGACTCCGTCAAGGTGGTCAAGGTCGACGGCAAGGCGCCGACGGACGGGGATTACCCGATCAAGATCGGCGGCAAGTAACACAACCCGGGTCCGGGGGAGCACCCCGGGCCTCCCCACGGTTCTCGGAAAGCTCCAGGGGTGGAACACTGGAAATGCGTAACCTCACGATCGGCCGCCGCGTTGTTCTCGGCTTCGTTGCAACCCTGATCCTTGGGCTCGCCACCTCGGCGTTCACCGTGGCCAGACTCCAGCGGGTCGATGCCGCCGCGGAGCGGATCGTCCGGGACTCCCTGCCCGGGGCGTTCACCATCAGCCAGATCGCCTCGTGCGTGAAGGAGAACAAGGCCCTCGTGCAGCATCACGTGCTCTCCGACGGCGAGGGGCTCAAGGCGAAGCTCGCCACCCTCATCTCGACGAACCTCACGGCCCTCGGTCGATTGACCCGCGAGTACGAGGCCACGATCACGCAGCAGCGCGGGCGCGACCTCTACGCGGAGCTCCAGAAGGTAAGGGCCCCGTTCGACAAGACCTTCGCCACCGTGCTCGAAAACAGCAGCAAGGGGAACGGGCAGGCCGCGATGGAGCTCCTCATCCAGCAGCTGACCCCCCAATACGATTCCTACCTGAAGGCGCTGGAGGCCCAGGTGAGCTTCAACCATGAGGCGGGCGATGCCGCGAGCGCGGAGATCATCGACGCTGTGAAATCGACCCGGCGGGCCACGGTGATCGGTCTCGGGCTCTCGGTGCTGTTGAGCCTGGCCGCCGCGTTCATCGTCATCACCGGTTTGAACCGCGCCTTGCGTCGGATGAGCCAGTCCCTGGTGGCCGGCGCCGAGAGGGTCTCCGCCACCGGTGAGGATCTCACGGCGGGCAGCCGCCAGCTGGCGGATGCCGCCAGCATCCAGTCCTCCTCGCTGCAGCAGACCAGCGCCGCCGTGCAGGAGTCCGCCAGCATGGCCACCCGCAACGCCGAGAGCGCCCGTGCTGCGACGGAGCTCACCCGCGAGACCCGCCAGCGGGCGGAGAGCGGGCGCAACACCATTCGCGAAATGAAGGGGGCGGTGGAAGGGATCAAGACCTCCTCCGACGAGCTCAGCGGGGCGATGGAGGAGATCCGAAACTCCAGCAACGATATTGCGAAGATCGTTCACACCATCAACGAGATCGCCTTCCAGACGAACATCCTCGCCCTGAATGCCGCAGTCGAGGCCGCCCGTGCGGGCGAGGCGGGCTTGAGCTTTGCCGTGGTTGCCGACGAGGTCCGCCGCCTGGCCCAACGGAGCGCCACCGCAGCTCAGGAGACCGCCTCGATCATCGAGACAACCATTCGCAAGACCGACTCCGGGGCCGCCGTGGCCCTCAAGGTTCGTCAGGCCCTGATGGCCGTCGATGCCAAGAGCGAGGCAACGTCCAAGAGCCTTGAGGAGATCGTGAGCGGGGTCTGCCGGGTGGATGAGTTTGTATCGGAGATCGCCACCGCCTCCGCCGAGCAGAGCAACGGGCTCCAGCAGATCAGCGGTGCCGTCCACCAGTTGGAGGAGGTCACCACCACCAACGCCACGCAGGCGGACACGACCCAGCATCTGGCCGGGGAGCTGAGCAGCCAGTCGGGGGACCTCAACGCCGTGCTCCAGGAGCTTCTCGCCTTGAGCGGCCAGCAGCCTCACCGGGGCACACGCGCTCCAGCCGCCTCGGAACCGGCCGCGCCGCCGCTTGAGCTGGCACCGTAGAGGGGCGTTGCTTCGATCCCCAAGGATTTGCCCGTCGGAAACGGGCTCCACGGCCGACTCCGGCCCCGGTGGCCAGCGATCCGGCAGGGGGCTGGACTTCACCCTCCCCCGTGTCAAACGGGCCTACCTGACCGCTTCCACCCGATAGAAGTTCCCGCCGGGTTCGAAGTCGGCGTCGACGAACCGCGTCGCCACCCCGGTGGCGGTCACCCGTCCGATCTCCACTCCGGGGAGCCCTGGCACCGAGCTCCTAAGGATGCGGTACACCTGTCCCGGCACCGAGACGAACCGCACGCAGGGAACGCTCTTGATGCCGACATCAAATCCCGAGAGGGGATCCGTGGGATCGGAACCGGCGATGTATTCCTCCAGGTTCGTCCTTCCGTCCTTGTCGGGGTCGGCCGCTTCGGTGGCATCGGGCGATTCTCCTTCGGCGGCACCAAAGTACCCCATGTACCAGGAGATCGGGATCCCATCCTGGGGCCGCTCCGACCGGTGGTAGGCGGCGGCGTAAACCACCGGCGCTGCAGCGGACTCACCAAGGACCGTCGCCAGCACCAGGGTGCTCTGATTGATGGCGATCGGCCCGCTGTAAACGGGGGAGGCCGGGCCGGGGACCCGGCCGTTGAGCGTGTAACGAATCTCGGTGCCGGGGGCGGGTCCGAGGAGCTCGAATGTCATCTCGTTGGTGAAGAGCCCTCTCGGGGGGCTGAAGCGGATCCCGGTGCCGTCGGGAGGGGCCTGGGGCATCGGATCCACCGCCATGTCAAACTGGTAGATCGCGCCGTAATTGGAGTGACTCGGCCCTGTGCCGACGGCCACCTCAAGGCGGGCGCCTGTCGTGAGAAACAGCGGTTGATCCAACCTCAGGCTCTGGCCGGGCAGGACGAGGCCCCCAAGCAGGTCGACTCCCTCCAGGGCATAGTGGACGTCGACGGTGGCGATCCCACTCGCGTACCCTGCCATCCGCACACGGTAATAGCCGTTGGAAGCAACGGTGTAGCGGGCCACCGCATACTGGTCGGGCCTCCCCACCGGGCCCGGGCTCGAGCTCAGGCCCCGGACCGGAAACACCCCCTGAGACGGCACCTGGATGGGATTCGGCCCGAGGTTCTGTCGGATCCAGGATTCGGAGTTTGCCACATGCCCCCAGTAATCCTGAGTGCTCCCGGAGGCGGCCCCCTGGAAATGCTTTTCATACAGGTCGAACCGTCCATCCCAATAGCGCTTGTAACCGAGCGACCAGGGGCCGGATGGGTTGCCGGTGTGCGGGAAGGAGGCTGCAAGCCCGCCCTCGAACGGGATGCCGAGGGCTGGGTCGATGTCTCCCCCCGAGCTCGAGCGGAACACCGTCGAATAGACATCCGAAATCATCGCTCCATCCTTGAACACCGCGGCGCGCACCATGCGCGTCGCCTGGAAACGCAGAGGTACGCCGGTGTAGGGGGTGGAGAGGGCCGTCGGCAGGGTGCCGTCAAGGGTGAAGCGGATCTCACCCATCCCAACGAGGTTTACGAGCTCCACCGGTTGCTCGGCAGCCACCACTCCCCGCGCGGGGTTGAAGGTGATCTGAGGGGGCCTCGACGCGGAATCCGCGGTTGGGTCAACCGCCGCTTCAACCTGAAAGACCGCCCCGACATTTGAGAAGTCAGCCCCGGGGCCGGTCGAAATGTCGATCGTCGTACCGGCAACATAGAACTGCTCGTTTGTCGTTCCGATGGTCCCCCCGGTGGCGAGGTTCCCAGCGACAAACTCCACGCCATCCTGCTCCAGATGAACATCAACATCGTTACCCCCTGTCGAGGTTCCCCGGATCTCAACATGGTAGCGGCCATCCGACGGAATGGTGTAGCGGATGATGGAGTACCGCTGCTCGGAAAACGAGGGTCCGGGAGCGACGCTGATCCCGTGCACCGGAAAGTATCCCTGGAGGGGCCAGGTGAAACCGTTGGGTCCCGCATTCTGTCGAACCCAAGGCTCCGCACTGACCCGGGCCCCCCAATAAGTCAGTGTGCTCCCTGCCGCCTGCCCGTAAAACTCCGCCGCATAGGGCACAAACGCACCGTCCGCCGTTGTGGAAGTCCCATAACCCCATCCCCCCGATGGGTTCTGCGCGTGCAGGATGGAGGCGGTAAACGCCTCCGCCAGATTCCCTGCTCCAAGGCGCTCGGGGAGCGCGCTTAAAAGCGAGCAAAGGACCATCGGTAGCAGGAGTGACCTTGTGTTCATGGTGGGTTGGGGGGGAATGTGAGGTCAGCCTCCCACGGGAGCTCAATAAATCAAATGAAAAAAACGCTTATTCCCCCGGGTTGATTGACGGTTGCAGTCTGGGACCTGCTCGGCTACACAAGCCGCCATGCGTTTCATCGGGAGCATCTACGAGAAGCTGCAGCGGCATCCGAAGCGGATCGTGTTTCCGGAAGGGACGGAGCCACGGATCCTGCAGGCGGCGAGGCAGTTTCATTCCCTTCGGTTGGGGGTGCCGATCCTGCTCGGGGACCGTACCCGGATCAAGGAGGCGGCGGCCCAGCTGAACGTGTCGCTCGAGGGGGTGCGGATCATCAATCCTGCCGAGAGCGAGGATCTTCCGAGCTTCACGCAGCGGTTTGAGGTGTTGCGCCGGAGCAAGGGGATTCAGCAATTGGAGGCCCGGAACGCCATGATCAACCCGAACTACTATGGGGCGATGATGGTGGCGATGCACCAGGCGGACGGGGTGGTGA
Source organism: Verrucomicrobiales bacterium (assembly GCA_003452185.1). GTDB lineage: Bacteria > Verrucomicrobiota > Verrucomicrobiia > Limisphaerales > UBA11320 > UBA11320. The sequence continues at coordinate 7,013 of DMJJ01000333.1, forward strand.
GCGGGGCCAGCGAGATCACGGGGAGCACGTTGAGGCCGTTCTTCCAGGTGATCAAGGTTGCGCCGACCACGGCCACTGCCTCGAGCTGCATGGTGATGGAGGTGGAGGATGCGCGTTTTGGCGAGGAGGGGGTTTTGTTCCTCGCCGATTGTGGTGTCATTCCGGAGCCGACGGTCAGCCAGTTGGCGGACATCGCGGTCTCCACGGCCGGCCTGGCCCGGCAGCTTCTGGGCAAGCGCCCCCGGGTGGCGATGCTCTCCTACTCGACCAAGGGGAGCGCCACCCACCCGACCATCGGTCGCGTGCAGGCGGCCACGGCCCTCGCCATCCAGCGGGCCCACGAGGCCGGGCTTGAGGCCGACTTTGAAGGGGAGCTCCAGGTCGACGCCGCCATCGTCCCGCACATCGCCTCCCGCAAGCTTCCGGAGAGCAAGGTGGCGGGGCATGCAAATGTGCTGATCTTTCCCGACCTCAACTCCGGCAACATTGCCAGCAAGCTGGTGCAGCATCTCGCCCGCGCCAACGCGTACGGGCAGATCCTCCTCGGCCTCGACCGGCCGGCGGCGGATGTCTCCCGCGGATCGAACGCCCACGACATTCTCGGGGTGGCTGCCATTGTCGGGCTGCAATCCATCGCCTACCGGGAGCTGCATCCCGAGGAGCCGGTGGCTTGAGAGGCCGAGTCAGGAGATGCTTGTGAATACCTCGCTCCCCAGAGTTTTCATCGCGGCCACCCGCCAGAACGACGGCAAGACCACCACCTCCCTCGGCCTCCTCGCCGCGCTCAAGGCCCACTACCCTAGGATCGGCTACATCAAGCCGGTCGGGCAGCGCTTCGTGGAGGTGGAGGAGCAGAAGATCGACGAGGATACGGTGCTGATGAACGCCGTCTACGGGCTGGACTGTCCGCTGGTCGACATGAGCCCCATCGCGGTGGAGCCTGACTTCACCCGCAAGTACCTTCAGGCCTCGAACAACGAGGCCTTGGTGAAGCGGATCCAGCGGGCCTTTGACCGGGTGGCCTGGGAGAAGGATTTTGTCCTGTGCGAGGGCTCGGGGCACGCCGGTGTGGGGGCGGTGTTTGACCTCTCGAACGCCCAGGTTGCAAAGATCCTCGGCGCCAAGGTGATCATCGTCACGCGGGGGGGCATCGGGAAGCCGATCGACGAGGTGGCATTGAACCAGGCGCTCTTCGACCGTGAAGGGGTGGAGATCATCGGGGTCATCCTGAACAAGGTGCTTCCCGACAAGCTTGAGTTCATCTCGGACTTCGCCCGCCGCGGGCTCAAGCGCAAGGGGCTCGAGCTCCTGGGCGTGATCCCGCATCACCCGATGCTCTCGAGCCCCACGCTCCAGCTGATCAAGGATGAGCTGGGGGCGGAGGTCCTCACCCCCGGCGGGGGCCGGATGCACATCGTGCGGGACGTGGTGGTGGGGGCGATGGGGGTTCAGAACGCTCAGCGGTTTTTCAAGCCCGGGACCTGCCTCATCACCCCTGGCGACCGCGAGGACCTGATGCTGGCGGCATGCACGACGGCTCCGGATCCCGGGGGGGAGAGCCTGGCGGGGATCCTCCTGACCGGGGGGCTGCGTCCCAGCGCCGGGGTGATCGATGTCCTCGCGCGGATGCCGTTCCCGGTGCTCCTCGCGCAGCAGGACAGCTACGAGGCGGCCTCGCGGGTCCACGACATGCTGGTCAAGACCCGGCCCGATGATACGGAGAAGATCAGCCTCATCCGCGATCTCATCGGCCGTCACATCGACGTGAAGAAGCTCCTTTCCCTTATCTGACGCCCCGGCCGGCCCCGGATCCAACCTTCACGCAACGCGCGACCCATCCTTTCCTTTCTCATGGCGATACCCCTTCCACTCAACCCCGCCCTGGCGCAGCTCCCCGTCTACCAGCCTGGCCGCCCCATCGAGGAGGTGGCCCGCGAGCTCGGGATGCCTGCCCGGGAGATCATCAAGCTGGCCTCAAACGAGAATCCCAACGGCCCATCCCCGGCCGCGCTCCGGGCAATGGAGCAGGCGCTCCGCCAGCTGCATCTGTACCCCGACGGAAACGCCTTCTATCTCAAGCAGAAGCTTGCGGCAAAGCTGGGCGTCACCCCGGCCCACCTGATCCTGGGGAACGGATCGAACGAGATCATCGAGTTCGTGGGCCATGCCCTCCTGGGACCCGGCGGCGAGGTGGTGGTGTCGCAATACTGCTTTGCGGTCTACCCGATCGTCACCCACATGTTTGGGGCCTCCCTGGTCACCGTCCCCGCGGCCGGGTATGGGCATGACCTGGAGGCGATGGCCCTGGCGATCACCCCCCGGACCCGGGTGGTCTTCGTCGCCAACCCGAACAACCCGACCGGAACCCTCCTCCCGGCCGGGGCGATCCTCAAGTTCCTGGACCGCGTCCCCCCCGGCGTCCTGCTCGTGATGGATGAAGCGTACATCGAGTTCCTCGAGGATCCGTGCGACCTGGTTCAGCGGGTGCTGGAGGGGCG
>DMJJ01000155.1:0-18194 GCA_003452185.1 Verrucomicrobiales bacterium
CTCTGTCTCAAGTCGGGCAACGCCTGCATCCTGCGCGGGGGCAAGGAGGCACTCCACTCCAACCAGCTCATCGCCCGCACGATGGTGGAGGCGGCGAGGAGACGAGTTCCTGGCTTTCCCGAGCACGCGATCCAGGTGGTGCCGGTTCCGGACCGGGAGGCGATCCCGGCCCTTCTCTCCCTGACCCAGTATGTCGACCTCTGCATGCCGCGGGGCGGGGAGGGCCTGATCCGTGCCGTGACCGAGTGCTCGAAGGTCCCGGTGATCAAACACTACAAAGGCGTGTGCCATGTCTTCGTCGACCGGGAGGCGGACCTGGCCATGGCGGCGCGGGTCGCGGTGAATGCCAAGTGCCAGCGTCCCTCGACCTGCAACGCGATGGAGACCTTGCTGGTGGATCGACCGGTGGCGGCGGGGTTTCTTCCCTCTCTGGTGCCGCTGCTGGCGGAACACCGCGTCGAGCTTCGGGCCGATGCCGAGGGGTTGCGGATTCTTCAGGCGGGATCCCCCCCGGCGGGAGGTCTCACCTTGAAGCCGGCGTCGGAGGCCGACTATTCGACCGAGTATAACGACTACATCCTGAATGTGCGCGTGGTGGACGGGGTGGCGGAGGCGATTGACCACATCGCCCGCTACGGCTCGGCCCACTCGGACAGCATTGTCACCCGGAACGAGGCGACGGCCTCGAAGTTCCTGGCGGAGGTCGACTCCGCGGCGGTGTACTGGAACGCCTCCACCCGCTTCACCGACGGGGCTGAGTTCGGCATGGGGGCTGAGATCGGGATCAGCACCGACAAGATCGGGGCCCGCGGGCCGATGGGCCTTGAGGAATTGACGACCTACAAATGGATCGTCCGCGGCGAGGGACAGATCCGCGGGTAGCCGGGCGAGGCCTTTTCCCACTTTCACCGTGAGTCCCGTCGAGAAACCGAATCCCGAGCCTGAAGCCGCGGTGCGCGCCGCCCGGTTCGTGGCCGACCGACTCCCCCCGGGCGGGCTGTTCAAGGACCAGGGCTGGAGGGTGGCCCCGGCGCCCTTTCCGCTCTCAGCCGACCTGGTGCGGGAGCTCGAGGGGCTCGGGAGGGTGTTGCTGCAGTTTTACAAGGCGATCAACCTGCTGCACCGGCAGAGCCGGGCCGGGCGGCAGCCCGGGTGGGTCGCCCAGCTCTACGACCAGGGGAAGCCGGCCTCGCTCCTGGGGTGGCAGGAGCATCCGGCCTTCAAGAGCGAGCTTCCCCGGGTGATCCGGCCCGACCTGCTGCTGACGGAGGAGGGGTTTGCCATCACGGAGCTCGACAGCGTGCCGGGAGGCATCGGACTGACCGCCTGGCTGAACCAGACCTACTCCGCCCTCGCGCCCGACGCCGCATCGCGTCTGGTCGGGGGGGCGGAGGGGATGTTGCGCGGGTTTGCGAGGATCTTTGGCGATGCCCGGCAGGCGCACCTGATTGTTTCCGAGGAGAGCGCCTCCTATCGGCCCGAGATGGAGTGGATCGCTTCGCGGCTTCCAGGCGTGAGCGCTTCGGTCAGAGGGGCGGACTTCACGGGGTGGGGGGAGGGGGATGCGGTGTACCGGTTCTTCGAGTTGTTCGACCTCGCCAACATCCCGTGTGGTGAGCCGCTCGTGGCCGCGGCGGCAGAGCGGCGGGTTCGCCTGACCGCTCCTTTCAAGCCGTGCCTGGAGGAGAAGCTCTCGATGGCGCTTCTCTGGAACCGGAACCTCCGCGGGTTCTGGCGCCAGGAGCTGGGGGAGGGGTTCCTGCAGCGGTTGCAGCGCCGGATTCCCTATTCGTGGGTCGTCGATCCGACGCCCCTACCGCCGCACGGGGCCATCCCGGGGCTCGAGCTGACGGGTTGGGATCAGCTGAAGTCCCTGTCTCAGCGGGACCGGGATCTGATCCTGAAAGTCTCGGGCTACTCGGAGCGGGCCTGGGGGGCACGCGGCGTCTATCTGGGAAGCGATCTCTCCTCCGCAGAATGGAGCGTCGCAGTGGATGAGGCGATCGCCGGGTTTGATCGATCCCCGTACATCCTGCAGCGATACCAGAAGCCAAAGGTGGTCGATTTCGCCTACGTCGACCTGGAGGCGGGACGCCTGGTGCCGATGGCGTCACGGGTGCGGCTTTGCCCCTACTACTTCGTGGTGGGGGAAGGGGACGCCGCCCGGGCGGAGCTCGCCGGGGTGCTGGCGACCGCCTGTCCCGCGGACAAGAAGATCATCCACGGGATGCGGGACGCGGTGCTGGCTCCGTGCGCGCTGGGAGGCTGAGCCCCCCACGGGAGTGGTGCCCGGCACGGGAGGTGGCTCGGGCTCGGGTCAACTCGCGCTCTCCGCGTCACCGCGTTCCGAGAGCGGAGTCGGACGGGCATCGATAGCATGGGGAGATTCCACCCGTTGGCGTGAACGCTCCGGAGGGGAGGGGCCATTCTCAACCCCTTTGAACCGCCCCCGGGTCTCCTGGCACGGACCTCGGCCCTTGACATCCCGGGGGCCCTGGAGTGTTTCTAGGGGTCTCATGACGGGCTCCATGCGTTCCTCACGGGGTGTGGTCTTCCGGCGCGCAGCTTCACTCCACGCCGGCGGATGGGTGATCGCCTTGCTCATTTGGGCGGCGGGGACCTTTGCGGGGACCGGCGCCGAATCGGGAGGGGGTCTGCAGACGACGGAGGGATGGGCCTTCCGCCCCGTGGTTCGGCCCGAGGTGCCCGGGGGGAGTGCGGCCCGGGGGCGGAATCCCGTCGATCTCTTCGTGGAGGCGCGTCTTGCCGCACGCGGGCTAAAACCCAACCCCCCCGCCTCGCCACGCGAACTGGTGCGCCGCCTGTACTTCGACCTCATCGGACTTCCCCCGTCACCCGAGACGACCCGGAATTTCGAGCAGCATCACTCCCCGGCCGACTGGGCCGCACTGGTCGACCGGTTGCTCAGCAGCCCGCAGTACGGGGAGCGCTGGGCGCGGCACTGGCTCGATGTGGTGCGATTCGCCCAGAGCAACGGCTATGAGCGGGATGGTGAGAAGCCGTATGCCTGGCGGTACCGCGACTACGTGATCGGGGCCTTCAACCAGGACAAGCCGTACAACCGATTTGTGCGGGAGCAGATCGCGGGGGACGAGATCGCGGCCTCCATGTTCGCCTCCGGGGTCGAGGGGGCGACCAACGGCTGGCCCGAGGCGATCACGGCGACCGGTTTTCTCAGGCTTGGGGTCATGGACGACGAGCCCGACGACAAGCTCCAGGCCACCTTCGATGCGCTGGATGACATCGTCTCGACGACCGGCTCGGCCTTCCTGGGGCTGACACTCGGGTGTGCCCGGTGCCACGACCACAAATTCGATCCGATCCCTCAGAAGGACTACTATTCCCTGCTCGCCTTCTTCCGCGGGCTGCGCCTTTCCACCCAGGCCGCAGCGACACTCGACTCGGACACCCTGGCGCCGCTGGCCCCGCCCGACGAGGTGGCCCGATGGCAGGAGGGGCACCAGCGGGGGATTGCGGCGTTGGAGGCGAAGCTGGCCGGGACCCGGGAGGAGTCGGCCCGCAAGGGGGTTGAGACGGAGTTGGCCCGGCTCAAGGGGGAGGCTCTCCCGTTTCCCATGGCCCTGGCGGCCCGGGAGGTCGGCGGCGAGCCCCCGGCGGTTCATGTCCTGTCGCGCGGCAACCCGCGGTCGCCGGGCATCGAGGTGAGGCCGGCGTTCCCCGGCGTGCTGGGCGGCGGCGAGCCGTCGATCCCCTCCCGCGGGACCAACGGATCCACCAGCGGCCGACGCCGCGCGTTGGCGAACTGGGTGGCGGGGGCATCGAACCCGCTGACCGCGCGGGTGCTTGTGAACCGGGTTTGGCACGAGCACTTTGGTCGCGGGATCGTCAGGACGACGACCGACTTCGGCCGCGCTGGCGCGAGGGCCTCGCATCCCGAGCTCCTCGACTGGCTGGCGAGCGAATTCGTCGAAGGGGGATGGTCGATCAAGGCACTCCACCGGATGATCCTCACCTCCGAGACCTGGAAACGTTCCTCCCACACGGGGAACGAGGCGGCCCGAGCCGCCGATCCCGGCAACGAGCTCCTCTGGCGGCAGAACCTGCGCCGCCTGGATGCGGAGTCCTTGCGGGACTCGATCCTGGCGATCAGCGGCAACCTGAACCTGGCCCCCGGGGGGAGGGGCTTCTTCCCCCATTTGAGCGGCGAGGTGCTGGCCGGCGGCTCCCGGCCTGGCACGGACTGGGAGGTTTCCTCCTTCCCCGAGGAGTGTCGCCGGAGCGTGTACACCTACGTGCGACGGACCTCGATGGTTCCGATGATGGAGGTGTTTGACTACAGCAACCTCTCCTCCCCCCTGGGGGAACGCCCTGTGACGACGGTGGCGCCGCAGGCGCTGCTCTTCCTCAACGACGCGTTTGTGCAGCGGGAGAGCGGCATCTTCGCCGCCCGGCTGACGGGAGACCTGGAGGAGGGAGGAAGGGTGCGCGCCCCGGCTCCGGGGCTCGCCGGGAGGCTTGGGCGCAAGGGGGGGCGCGAGGAGCTGATTCGCCGGGGGTGGGTGCTGGCCACAGGGCGTGCCCCCTCGCCTCGGGAGACCGGAGTGGCGGTTCAGTTCCTGGAACGTCAGATTGAGCGGTTCCGTCAGGCGGCCTCCCGGGAGAGCTTCCGCCCGGATGTGCCAGACACCCTCTCCACCCCGTTCTTCTCCAGGCTCCCCCCGGAACAGTTCCTGGTGGGCCCCTCGCAGGGGTGGAGCTACGCCCGGGGGAGGTGGCCCCGGGAGTACGAGGGAAACAAGAACATGGAGCCGGGGCGCGGGCCGTTTGCCCTGCGGGAGAGCGAGCCGTTTCTCGACGGTCGAGTTGAATGCCTGCTGGAACCCGAGCCGGCATGCGACCGGTTCTCACTCCTGCTCCGGACCGAATCGGTCGAGGGGGTCGACCTGGGCTACGAGCTGGCTCTCGACCCAAAGTCGGGAGCGTGCGAATTGATCCGGCGCGCGGGGGCGGAGACATCCGAGGTGCTCGGATCGGTCCGGCATCCGGTCCCTGCGGGGACCCCGTTCCCGGTGCGGGTGGAGCTCGCGGGGGCACGGATCCGGGCCTGGGTTGGAACGGTCGAGGGGGCGGGACCGGTGCTCGACGTGGTGGACCCGGCACCCCGGCTGAAGCCGGGACGGGTCGGGGTTCGCGCCTGGGGAGCGGGGCTCCATGTTGACTCGCTGCACGCGGTTTCCCCCGATGCCCGCGAGCTGATCCCGGTGATGCGACGGGATGACGACGCCCTGGCGCGGGCGGCCCTGGAGAGCTTCTGCCTGATGCTGCTCAACCTGAACGAGCTCGCCTACGTCGACTAGGCGAGGGGGGTGGAGCTGGCGAAAACGGATCCGCGGCGGAAGAGTTTCCTCCTCCGCCGCGGGGCTGTTGGGGCCATCAAGTATTGTCAGGGCCTGAGATCCGACGTGTCTTTGGGAGAGGGCCGCGTCCGGCACCGCCTTCCCGTTTCGCGGGGCATGCCCGCACCCGCCATGGCCTGCGGAGGCGGGCGCTGCCCGGTGTTACAGGGAGACGACCCCGACGAGATTCTCGCGGTGGATCGGGCCGTAGAAGCGACTGTCCTCGCTCTCCGACCGGTTGTCGCCCATGACAAAGTATTCCTTCTCCCCGAGAATCACCGCGTGCGAGAGCGTATGCCCAGGCATGGTGTGGGTGTTCGGTGCCAGATAGGGCTCCGAGAGCGGCCACTCGTTGACGAACAGGGTGCCGTTGCGGAGCTCGATGCGATCGCCCGGGAGCCCGATGATCCGCTTGATCGCCATGTCGGTGTGGCCGGGATCGCGGATCACCACCAGCTCGCCGCGGTTCGGCTCGCGGAAGAGATAGGCGATGCGGTTCAGGAGGTATTGATCCCCGTCGCGGAGGGTCGGGGTCATGCTTCGGCCGCGGATGACAACAGTGCAAACCATATAACGACTCGCGAGGTAATAGCTGGCTACGCAACAAATGAACAAACCGAGGAGGACGGGGAGGCGCTGGCGGAGATCATCCGCGAAGGCGGTCCAGAACAGGTTCCGCTTCGGCGTGACCATGCCCGGCGCGGCCGCGGGCGAGGGGGTCATCCCGTGAGCCGCCGGGGGAGGGGTTTCGGCGCCGTTCATCCGGAGGCTAAGATCTGATCCGTTGATCAGCCTCTCGTGTCGATTGTCGTTGTTCAGATTCATCTTCGATTCCTGTGTGTTGCTCTCGTGAACACCTTGCCTCGTTCCCGGTTTCGCAACAATTGGAGCCCCTACGTCGATGGGGGCCGGGGAAACTACGGAGTGGGAACTGGTGGAGTCGCAGTCCTGTGGGAGGGGTTTTGGCGTCCCGCCAAGTCTCTGTAAATCAACGTTCTCGGTTGTGATTTCTAGCTGGCGATTTTTGTCGTTTCCCGGGAGGCTTGCCCCATGTCGACCAGCGCCCCCCTTTCCGGACTGAGCATTCTCATTTTGGAGGATGACCCGGCGGTGATGCGCCACTGCCGGGGCCAGCTGGACCGGTTGGGGCTCGAGACCACGGGGGTGTCGGTGGTTGCGGATGCCCGGATGGCGCTGGGGGAGCAGGCGTTCGACTTTGTTCTCCTCGACGTGAATCTGCCCGACGGCTCAGGACTCGACTTGCTGCGGGAGGGAAAAATTCCTGCCTCCACCGGGGCGGTGGTCATGACAGCCCAGGGCGGGGTGGCGGGGGCTGTGGAGGCCATGCGGCTGGGGGCTCTCGATTACCTCGCCAAGCCATTCGACCCGGGGGAGCTGGGGCTGGTGCTCGGTCGGGCGCGCCGGGCGCAGCAGACCGCGAGGGTGGAGGAGCATCGGGAGGAGGAGGCCGACCACGTCAGCGACCACTTCTTCTTTGGCGAAGCCCTCGGTCCGATGAAGATCCAGATCGAACGGATCCTGGAGGCCGATCGGCGGCTGGAGCGGGCCCTGCCGCCCGTGCTGATCGAGGGGCCGACGGGGAGCGGCAAGACGACCATCGCCCGCTGGGTGCATCACCACGGGCCTCGGGCCCGCCAGCCGTTGGTGGAGGCCAACTGCGCTGCGTTGCCGGAGACCCTCGCGGAGGCCGAGCTTTTCGGCCATGAAAAGGGGGCGTTCACCGATGCCCGCTCCGCCCGGATGGGCTTGTTCGAGGCGGCCGACGGCGGGACGCTCTTCCTGGACGAACTGCCAAGTCTCTCCCTGCCGCTTCAGGCCAAGGTGCTCAAGGTGATCGAGGATCAGAAGCTCCGTCGGCTCGGGGGAAACCGCGAGGTCAGGATCGACGTCCGGATCGTCGCCGCCACGAACCTCGACCTGAAAGAGGCGGTGACCCGGGGGGCTTTCCGCGAGGACCTCTATCATCGGTTGGACCTCTACCGGGTTGCCATCCCTCCGCTCAAGGATCGTGGGGAGGACATCCTTCGCCTCGCGGAGGTCTTGGTCGGGCGGCTCTGCAAGCGCTATCGGCTCCCAAAGCGGTCGATCACGCCGGCCGGGCGGGCCCGCCTCCTTGCCCATGGCTGGCCCGGCAATGTGCGCGAGCTCTCCCACGAGCTGGAGCGGGCGATCGTGTTCGAGGGAAGCGAGGAGCTCAGTTTCCCGGCCCTCAACGTGCCGGCCGGGGCGGCTGCCGCCCCCACGGGTGGGGGTGCCCTGGTGGCCGGAGGGGCGGGGACCGGCGACTGGCTGGCCCCCGGATGGTGTTTCCCGGAGTCAGGCTTCTCGCTGGAGGAGGCGACAAATCGACTGGTGCGGAAGGCGCTCCAGCAGGCCGGGGAGAACGTCTCCGGCGCGGCACGCCTCCTCGGCGTCTCCCGGGATCTGGTCCGGTATCGGCTCGGCCTCAAGGCCCCGAAGGGGGAGACCCCGGCGGACGGCGCGGCCTCCTAGCCACGAGCGACGCGCTGCGTTCAGGGGGGGAGGGAGCCCCGGAAGCCCCTTCGACGAAACCGTGCCGGGCACGCAACCGGCCCTGGAGACCGGGGCGGGTATGCCACTTGGGCCTCTTGGCCCGGTTTCCCCTGGGGCCAGGCCCCCGAAGGGTGATGGGGAGGGAGGCGATCGCGTTTGGACGATGCTCCGGGCCTCGGGGAGGGTCGTCCTATCTGCCGGGGATTGAACGGCTTGTCGTGGTCCGGGTTTTGGAACGGGGAGGGATCGGCCGGCGGATTGAGTGGCATGCTCCTTGCAATGGATTAAGTCGCTCGGGTCTCCCACCTGCGGAGCAGGGTGTGGTTGGCAGGATGAGATTGAGAAATAAAAGGCCAGAAACTGGATGCGATGGCGTCAGGATGTGGTAACTGAGAATGGGGTCAGGACGCCCGATCTGATGGTGGCCGAGGATGATGCGAGAGATGAATGTGAAGAGAACAGAGAAAGCGTGGAAGAGGCTGGCGGCCGGCGCCATGGCGGCGTGCCTGCTGGGCACGCTGCCACTCTCCTTATCCGCCCGGGAACCGAACGAACCTCCCCGCTCGGAGGATTCCCCCGGTCGTGGTCGCGATGATGCACCCAACATCAAGCACCATGGAACCCAGGTGGGCCGGTCCGGCAAGGAGGACGGCACGGCGTCGGGAAGGCCGGATGTGCTTCCCTCCGACGTGAAGGTCCTGATCGAGAAATTCAAGGCCGACCGGGAGAAGTTCCTCAAGCAACAGCAGGAGCTCGAACGTCAGCTCAAGCAGGATGGCCAGGCGAATCGTGAGGCGCTTCGTGAGCAGCTCAAGGCGAGCCTGGACCGATGGAAGGAGCAGCAGAAGGAGTTTCGCGACCAGTTGAAGGAGCGAACCCGGGGCCTCTCGGGCGAGGTTCGGGAAATGGACCGCGTCATCACCTCCGGCAGCGGCGGTGGAAGCGGAGGGGGACACCACGGGCGTGGAGGCGGCAACTAGCCTCGACACGGTCATGAAGACGTGCCGACCGATTCGTTCTGGAAGTGGAAGCCGCAGGAACACTGCAGTTCTGGATGGACAGAGGGAGGGCCTGGTTCCCGGCGCGGGGAGGCGTGTTCCTTCCGTTCCTGCTCTCGCTCCTCACCCTGATCTCCCCCGTGCGAGCTGAACCGCTGGAGAACTCCCCAATGCCCACCCCGTGGGTTTGGACGAAGGATGTCTGGGCCGACGGCGGCTACCAGGACAACGTCCTCTTCTCCCATGATGCCCGGGAGGCCAGTCCCTTTGCCCGGGTCGGCGCCGAGCTGGGGTTCCTTCGGGCGGGAACGGAACGGTTCCATTTTCAGGGGGCGGTGAGTTTCGAGGAAAAGCGCTTCACCTCGGCCGAGACCGTGGACCACGAGCGGTTCGCGTCGGCCAACGCCGAGGCCTCGTACGACCTGGGGCGGGATTGGCGCCTGAGCCTGGCCGGGCGCTATGGATACCAGGACCAGGTGACGGATGCGTCGATCACCGACACCAACCTCGCCTCATTCCCCGTCCAGAGCCATACCTTTGAGCTTCGACCCTCGGCCCGTGTCGGGCTTCGCCCGGGATGGTGGATGGAGCTGGGCGCGATGGTCACCCGGCAGCGCTACCTCCAGGGGGAGTTGGATGACTACTGGGAGTTTGGTCCCCGGGTCCAGGTCGGCCACGAGTACGGGCATCGCTCGGAGCTCACGGCTGAGGTCGCCGTCGCCAGCCGCGCCTACGACGAGCGGGTCCGTTTCACCGCGGCCGGGGATCCGCTCCCGGGCGAACCCCTGACCTACCGCATCCCCTCCGTCACCCTTCAGGCCCGGCACTTCTGGGACACGGCCCGCCATTGGCGAACCTTGACGAAGCTGACGGCCGAGAAGGTGGAGGACAACGGGTCTGGGTTCTTCAGTTACGAGCGGCTGGGGCTGGTCCAGCAGGTTCGGTATCGCACGGCGCGATGGGAGATCAAGGGGCAGGTGCAGCTCACCCGGTACCGGTACGCCCGGCAGCGGGACGATGCGGGGACCGCCCCGCGGGAGCGGGATCTGGTGCGGGGGAACCTGCATGTTGAACGGAGCCTTGGGCGGTATCTGAACGTGCACGGCGACTACGAGTGCGAGCGGTCCTTCTCCAACACGCAGATCGACAGCTACCTCGCCAACACCGTCAGCCTGGGCCTTGGGGTGGAATTCTAACCCGATGGCCCCGACCCCAGGCATCCCGCTGCTGCATCGCGCTCGTCGCGGGCTGGGCCGTTTTGAGCGCTCGGCCTGGTTCCGGCCTGTCGTCGTGGTGCTCACGGTCTGCCTGTTCGGGCTGGCGATGGGGGTTATCACGCGGCAGCAGCGTGCGGAGCTCGAGTCCCAGATCGTGGGCCGCGATGCCGACCTGCTCCAGGCGGTCGCCCGGCTTCATCTCCAGATGGCCCTTGCCGAGTCGGGGACCAACCGGGTTGAGGAAACCACCCTCTTCAACGCGGTGCTCAAGACCTCGAGCCTGGCGGGGGTGATCGGGGCCCGGCTGTTCACGGCCGACGGGGAGTTCAGTACCTCGTTTCCCATCAACGTTGCGGAGGCGAGGCTGGCGCCCGCGGATCTGGAGAGCCTTCGGGCCGGGCGCCCGATTGCCCGTTTCCGGCCCGACGCCCCGCTGGAGGACCTCTTTTTCGATGCGGCGGCCGACCCTGCGCAGTCCGGGAGGCGGATCCCGATGCTCGACGTGGCGATCCCGTTGATCGCCGGCCCCGGCGGGGGGAGTCCCCCGGCGGGGTACGCCCTGTTCACCATTGAGGGGCACACGGTGGAGGGGGAGTTCCGGCGCCTGAGGCAGGGGCTGCTCCGTCGGGCCGCGATGGTGTTTGGCGTAGCCGCCGCGGCCATCGGCCTGGCGCTCATGTGGGCGTTCGGGCGTCTCCAGGCGGTGAACCGCACGCTGCTGGAGAGGACCTCCCGGCTCCAGAGAGCGAACCAGGAGCTGGCGCTCTCCGCCAAGACCTCGGCCCTGGGATCCGTGGCGGCGCATCTCGTCCATGGGATGAAGAATCCGCTCTTCGGCCTCCAGGCCATCGCCTCCGAGCGATCCCGGGAGGAGACCGAGGACCGGGGTGAGGATTGGCGGGTGGTGTCGGCGGCGGCGGAGCGGCTCCAGACCCTGATCACCGAGACCGTGAGCATCCTGGGGGAGGAGGAGAGCACCGACCGGTATGAGGTCCCGCTCGGTGAGATTCTCGACCAGTTTCGCAGGAAATTCGATGCCCCGGCCCGCGCCTCTGGAATTCTGCTCGAGGTGGACGGGACCCTGGCCGGGAGGACCGACAACCGCACGGCGAGCCTCCTCGGGCTCATCCTCGCCAACCTGGCGCAGAACGCACTCCAGGCGACGGCCCGCGGGATGCGCGTCGCCTTGCAGGTGGTGGTTGACGGCGAGGGGGTTGATTTCCGCGTCAGCGACCAGGGAACCGGGATCCCGGAGGGGTTGCGGGGTTCGCTCTTTGTCCCGTGCCGCTCCACCAAGCCGGGCGGAAGCGGCATCGGCCTCGCGATCAGTCGTCAGCTGGCCCTGCACCTCGGCGCCGAGCTCCGGCTGGTGCAGACCGGGCCGACCGGGTCGGTCTTTTCCCTCCGCCTGCCGCTGGAATGCCTGCGTCTTGAGTCCGCCCCTCCGGCTGCGGGCCCGCGCCGGATCATTCCCCTCGGGATGGTGGCGGCCGGGCTCGGGGCGTTGGGCCTCCTTGCGGGCGCCGCTCCCCTCTCCGCCCAGTCCCCGCGCTGGCGCTGGGCCAACCCGACGCCCCACGGGAACCACGTGTACGACATGGTGTCCAACCTCGGAGTCACCGTGCAGGTCGGGGACCGGGGGCAGGCCCACGCGAGCGCAGACCTGGCGGCGTGGGAGCCGCTCGACACCGGGACCACGAACGCGCTCCTGGCGACGGTGTTCCAGGGGGATCGTCTCTTCATCACGGGGGAACGGGGGACGGTGCTGTTCGCGGACTCCCTGGATGAGATCCAGGCGGGCCGGCTGGACATCGCGACCGATGATTGGCTCGAGGGGGTCGCCTCCTCCGGCAGCCGCCTGATCGCGGCCGGGGACAACGCTGCGCTCTACATCAGTGATGACTCCGGGACGAACTGGACCCGCAAGACGGTCCAGTTTTCAAACTGGCTGACGGGCATCACCTACGGGTCGACCAAGGGGTTCCTGGTGGTGGGGGAGGATGGGTTCGCCGCGATCAGTTCGAACGGCAACAGCTGGAACCCCCAGAAGACCGGGGTCACGAACACCTTCTTCCGGGCGCGGTTCCTGAACAACACCTACTTTGCCGTCGGCACGCGGGGAGCCCTGCTGAGCAGCCCCGACGGGCAGAAGTGGACGGTGCTCCCCACGGGGGTCACCAACTCGCTCTTCGATATCGCCTGGAATGGATCCTCCTATCTTCTGGTCGGGGACGGGGAGGTGTTGGTGGCCTCCGCGCCGACTGCCTGGACGAACACCCGAGGCGTTGGGCGCCCTGTTCCTCCCCCCCGGTGGACTTACTACGCCGCGACCTGGGAGGGGGCCGAGTACCTCCTGGCAGGGCGGACCGGGATGATCGTGCATGGCTACAGCACCAATGGTGTCGCCGGGGACCTCAACCTGGCCTGGGAGACCCACAGCGACCCGGTGCGCAACTGGCTCTGGGACGTCACGCGGGTCTCCGGTCGGTACGTCGTGGTTGGGGACCTCGGAACCTTGATGACGAGCGGCGACGGGTTCGCGTGGTCGCTGGAACTCCCTCCCAACGTCGCCACCAATGTGCTGATGCTTGGGGTGGGGGGGGACACGAACACCCTGGTGGCCGTCGGCTCCCGCGGCACCGCGCTCTACAGCACCCGGTCCTTCACCAATGTGGTGAGCACCAATCAGGTGATCGTCGGAATCAACACCACCAACACCGTGGTGTCGACGAATCTCGTGAACACGCTAGGCATCTTCTGGGCGGCCGCCGCCGCCTCCGGGACCACGAACGATCTGGCGGCCGCGGTCCGGTTCCGTGGCGGCTCCCTGGTCGCGGTCGGGGGGCATGGGGCCGTGGTCCGGAGCGACGACGAGGGACGGACCTGGACGCCCCTCCCGCGCCCCGCCGATGTGTTCCTGAGCGGGTTGGCGGTTTTCCACGACACCCTCGTGGCGGTTGGCGACCGGGGAACCATCCTCACCTCCACGAATGCCACCAACTGGGTCGCCCACCCAAGCGGCACCACGAACTGGATTTTTCGCGTCCGGGCGCTGGAGGAGACGCTCGTGGCGGTCGGGGAAGGGGGCGTGGTGCTGAGCAGCCCGGACGGCCTCGCGTGGCGAGCCGAGAGCAGCGGCACCACCCGATG
Source organism: Verrucomicrobiales bacterium (assembly GCA_003452185.1). GTDB lineage: Bacteria > Verrucomicrobiota > Verrucomicrobiia > Limisphaerales > UBA11320 > UBA11320. The sequence goes on from DMJJ01000155.1 coordinate 13,279, forward strand.
GCTGAACGACGTGACCTCGGTCGCGGAGCCCGTGCCGGCCTGGTATGCGGTCGGGGTTCAGGGGACCGTGCTCGTCAAGACCAACGGGGGAGGCTGGGCCCCGGCTGATTCCATCACCCAGCGCTCCCTGTACGGGATCAGCCACAACGAAACCGGGCAGTTGGTGACCGTGGGGATCGAGGGGGCGATCCTCCGCACGCAGCTCACCCTGCCGCAGGATCCGATCTCGTTCCTCTCCTTCGACTCGCAGACCAACCGGCTGACGTTCCTCATGACAGGAGTCACGGGCCAGCGGTTCGCGCTCGACCGGACGGATGATGTCTCCTCGCCGACGAACTGGATTCTCGGGCCGACCCTTGAGTTCCTGGATCCCTCGGGAACCCTCCTCTACGTTGAGGATCAGGGGACCAATATTCCGCCGGCGAGGGAGTTCCGGGCCCGGCAAGTTCACTGACTCCTTTGGGTCCCGCGGCCGCCCCTTTTTGATTGCCCAAATCCCCCGACTCGATACTCTCCCAGTATCGCATGGCGCGTTTGTTTCAGATGTTCGCGTCCCTTGAAGGCGCGACGGCCTCTCAGAGCGATCTTGCCGTTCCTCTGCTCATCTTCTGCGTCTTCGCGGTCCTGCTTGTCGGTTTGGTTTTCGTGGTTTTGATCTACCGGCATACCAAGGTGACACGGAACATGATCCGGGGTCGCCGGGATCCCGAGCCGTGGCGGATGCCCGACCGGTACCTCTGGCAGCCGGTGTTCGACACCCCGTTCCGGTGGCTTGCGGTCCGCGGGGTGGATGCAGCCGTCATTCAGGAGGTCCTCCACATCCGGAACCCACGCCCCTGTTCCTGGGAGGAGGGGTTGCATCGCGCTCTCGATCACAAGCTCTTCATTTCCCCCCCGGTGAACGGGTGGATCCTGGTGATGGGGGCCGACCTTCCGGACCCGGGTGAGGACGTCGACGAGTGCTTCCATTTCCTGACGCACGTCAGCCGGGAGCTGGGGGAGGTCCAGTTTTTCAGCATGAACCGGCTCTTCAGTCATCATGCCTGGGCATCGCTGCTCGATGGGAAGGTGGAGCGGGCGTATGCCTGGAACGGGCAGACGGTGTGGAATCAGGGGAAGGCGACCGAGGCCGAGGAGGCGCTCAGGCTCAGGACCTTCGACTACGGTGAACCGCCGGAGAAGAGCTTCTTTACCCACGCCGACCCCCTGGGGGCCACGACTGAAAAGCTCACCTCGTTGGCGGCCCGGTGGAGTGTGGATCCGACGACGGTGGACTTCCGGGCGCTGCGCGACGCCCGGGGGATCTCTGGACGGTTTTCTCCCTTCCACCCCGATCGCTAGGACGATGCCGGAGACCTGCCCCAACTGCGGTGCCTTGGTGCCTGAGCGGGCGAAGGCCTGTCCTGAGTGCGGGGCGGACGAGGAGACGGGATGGTCCGAGGATGCCACCGCGCAGCGCCTGGGGGTCGTGGGAGAGGAGTTTGATCACGAGGACTTTGTGCGCAGCGAGTTCGGCTCCTCGGAGGATCGGATCAAGCCCCGGGGGATTGGCTGGTTTTGGTGGGTCGTTGCGATCCTTCTCCTCCTCCTGTTGGGGTACGCCTTTCTCCGCTGAGGCTCCCTCCTTCCGGCCCGGCAGCTTCCCCGGCCGAATTTGCGGTTGAGTTTCCGTCGGCTCTTTTCCAATGTCCAAGGCTTGCTTCCGGCGGGAATGCTCCCACGCGAGGCCCTGGCCCAGGATGTGCCGGGGAGCGTGGGGCGGAACGGGCCGAACCTCCCGGAGGCCTCGTTGTAACAACCGGCCCTGAGCCAACAGCCAGACCAACACATCACCATGTCGATATTGAACGTTAAGCCCGCCGGTTCCACTCGTTGGGACATGCTTGCCCTTGGAGAAATCATGCTCCGCCTCGACCCCGGGGAGAGCCGTGTGCGGGTCGCCCGTGAGTTCAAGGTGTGGGAGGGGGGCGGGGAGTACAACGTCGCGCGGGGGTTGCGCCGCTGCTTCGGGCTGAAGACCGCGGTGGCGACGGCATTCGCGGACAACGATGTCGGGCGGCTCCTTGAGGACTTCATCCTCCAGGGCGGGGTGGCCACGGACTACGTCCTCTGGAAGCCGTTTGACGGCGTGGGCCGCGTGACCCGCAACGGGTTGAACTTCACCGAGCGGGGCTTTGGGGTGCGGGGCGCCGTCGGGATCCCGGACCGGGGGAACACCGCCGCCAGCCAGCTGAAACCGGGGGATTTCAACTGGGATGAGATTTTCGGCAAGCAGGGGGTCCGTTGGCTCCACACCGGGGGCATCTTCGCGGCGCTGAGCGAGAGCACCGCGGCGCTGGTGGAGGAGGCGGTCGCCGCCGCCCAGAAGCATGGGGTCATGGTCTCATACGACCTGAACTATCGCCCGAGCCTCTGGAAGAGCATCGGGGGACAGAAGAAGGCGCAGGAGGTCAACAAGCGCATCGCCCGAAACGTCGACGTCATGATCGGGAATGAGGAGGACTTCACCGCAAGCCTCGGGTTCCACGTGGAAGGGGCTGACGAGAACCTGCTCCACATCGACGTCACCGCGTTCAAGCGGATGATTGAGACCGTTGTGAAGGAGTATCCGAACTTCAAGGTGGTGGCGACCACCCTCCGGGCTGCCAAGACCGCGACCATCAACGATTGGGGTGCGATTTGCTACGCGGGTGGGAAATTCCACCAATCGATCCAGAGGGACGATCTCGAGATCCTGGACCGGGTGGGGGGCGGTGACAGTTTCGCCTCGGGCCTGATCTACGGGCTCATGACCACGGGCGACCCGCAGAAGGCGGTCGACTACGGTGCGGCGCACGGGGCGCTGGCCATGACCACTCCGGGCGACACCTCGATGGCCTTCAAGGACGAGGTCGAGAAGCTGATGAAGGGGGGCGGGGCGCGGGTTCAGCGGTAAGCCCGGCCCTGCCGTTTCGTGATTCCGGCCCCGGGCGGATTGGATCCCACCGACGAGGTGCTCCATCCGCCCGGGGTCTTTTTGTTTCCCGCCAGCCGGGTCAGCGGGAGGGCGTGGAGCTGCGGGCTCGCGCGGCACCCTTCGCCTTCGGCTCGAGGGGGGCGGACTCCCAGCCCCCTCCGACCGCCTTGATCAGCTGAACCGCAGTGACGAAGCGCTGCCCCGCCAGCTGGGCGGCGGCCCGTTCGGAGGCCAGGGCGAGCCGCTCCGCCTCGATCACCTCGAGGTAGCTGACGAAGCCTGCATCGTATCGGGCCCGGGAGAGCCTGGCCGCCCGTTGAGCGGCGGTGACGGCCCGCGCCTGGGCCTCGCTCTGGGCGGTGAGGAGGCGCGTTGCGGTGAGGGCGTCCTGGACCTCGCGAAACGCGACGAGCACCCGCTCGCGGTACGTCGCCACCCCTTCCTCCCAGGAGGCCTGCGCCCGCCGGAGTGAGGCCCGGTTGCGGTTCCCCTGGAAGATCGGGAGGGTGATGCTGGGCCCCAGGCTCCACATCCGGCTCTGCCAGTTGAAGAGCGATTCCACGTCGGTGCTTTCCCATCCGGCGAACCCGGTGAGGCGCACGGTCGGGAAGAAGGCTGCCTTGGCCATGCCGATCCGTGCGTTCCGGGCGGCGAGATCCCGCTCGGCCTCCGCCACGTCGGGGCGCCGCTCGAGGAGATCCCCCGGCAGCCCTGCCGGGATGGCGGGGGGGGACTGGCCCGGGGGGAGCGGGGCATCGGGGAGGGCGAAGCCCGTGGCCGGCTTGCCGAGCAGGAGGGCGATCCCGTTCCGGAGCTCGCTCCGACGCCGCTCGATCGACGCGAGGTCGACCTGCACCACGGCGAGCTCCGCCTCGGCCTGGGCCTCCTCGAGCTCGTTGGCGCTGCCGGCCGTCACCCGGGAATGCACCAGCTTGAGCGCCTCCTGGCGCAGCACGGTCGTGCCGCGCACCGAGGCCAGCTCGGCATCCGTGGCCCGCAGGGCGAAGTAGTTCTGGGCCACCTCGGCATGAAGCGCGAGTTGAAGCGATTCGAGGGCGGCCGCCCTGGCCTCGGCATCGCGGACGGCCGATTCGACCCCGCGACGCACCCTGCCCCAGAGGTCGAGCTCATAGGTCAGGTCGAACGGCACCTTGATGTCATGCGCCTGGCGCACCGGGAAGGGAAGCGGGCCGTTTGGGGAGTAGCGGGTCCGGCTGTAGTTGGGGTCGGCGCTCAGTGAGGGGAAGTACTCCGACCTCGCTTGGCGCGTTCCAGCGCGGGCCTGCTCGACGCGGGCGAGCGCCGCCTTGAGGTCCTGGTTGCCGGCCGCCGCCTCGGCCTCGAGGCGATCAAGCCCCTCGTCGCCGAAGAGTCTCCACCAAGCCCCCCGGGGTTGCGTGTCCGAGGGGGTGGCCTGCTTCCAGGAGCCGGGCGAGGCATCTTCAAACCCCCCCTCCGGCAGGGCGACCTCGGGTCGGTGGTAATCGGGGCCAACCGCCCCCTGCAGCGAGACCGGGGAGAGGGCCAGAAGCCCGAGCAACAGCAGGGCGACGGCCGGGGCTCCCGCCCCGTCGCCTCCGCCGGCAACGGGCCCCGGGGCCGGGGCGGGCTCCGGTGGTGCGGGGGCCCGGAGGCGCATCAGCACGACGTAGAAGACGGGCGTGAGGAAGAGTCCAAAGAATGTCACCCCGATCATCCCGGCGAACACCGCGACGCCCATCGCCCGCCGCATCTCGGCTCCGGCGCCGGTGCTGATCACCAGGGGGAAGACCCCCGCGATGAACGCGATGCTCGTCATGAGGATTGGCCGCAGACGGAGGCGTGCCGCTTCCAGGGCGGCCTGCACCGGGGGCATCCCCTCATCCTGCTTCGATTTGGCGAACTCCACGATCAGGATCGCGTTCTTGCAGGCCAGGCCGACGAGGACAATCAGCCCGATCTGGGTGAAGATGTTGTTGTC
>DMJJ01000155.1:18574-18749 GCA_003452185.1 Verrucomicrobiales bacterium
TACTGGGCGGCGAGCACGAGGAAGACCAGCAGCAGGCAGAGCGGGTAGATATAGAGCGAGGAGTCCCCCGCGAGAATCTTCTGGTACGTCAGGTCGGTCCACTCGTAACTCATCCCCTTGGGCAACCCCGTTTGGACGATCCGCTCCATCAGCTCCTCGGCCTGCCCGCTGCTGA
>DMJJ01000155.1:19059-19577 GCA_003452185.1 Verrucomicrobiales bacterium
CGCCGGATAGCCGTTGTAGCGCATCACCCGGTCGGGCCCATAGGCCTCGCGCACCGTGACCAGGGAGGCCAGGGGGACCATCTCGCCGCGGAGATTCCGGGTCTTGAGTCGGCCGATATGCTCGGCCCGGTCCCGGAAGCGGGCGTCGGCCTGGGCGACCACCTGAAAGGTCCGGCCAAACCGGTTGAAATCATTCACGTAAAGCGAACCGAGGTATATCTGAAGCGTCTCGAAGAGGTTCTGAAGCGGGACCCCCTGGGACTTGGCCTTCACCCGGTCGATCTCGGCATCCAGCTGCGGGACGTTCACCGTGAAGGTGGAGAAGAGCCCGGAGAGCCCCGGGGTCTGGTACCCCTGGCCGACCAGCCCCTGGGTGTTGCGGTACAGCTCATCGTAGCCGAGGTCGGCCCGATCCTCCACGAAGAGCTTGAAGCCTCCGATCGTCCCAAGGCCGTTGACCGGCGGGGGAGGGACGGCCAGGACGAAGGCATCCTGGATGGCACCGAACTGGGCGTTCA
>DMJJ01000057.1 GCA_003452185.1 Verrucomicrobiales bacterium
CGTATGCTCCGGCACCAGGGCCCGACAGGCCTTGATCTCCACGATCAGGCACCCCTCAATCAACAGGTCCGCCTGATATTCCCCAAGCACCCCTAGTCGATGCGCAGCGCCCCGCAAAAAACAACCACCCCTCCCCTCTTGCGTTCTCTGCGTCCTATCGCGGCAACCCGCCCCAGCCCCGCGGCCTTTAGCGGCCCTTGCCGAGGAGTTGCTCGGTGATGGCTTTTACCAGCGCCTCGGCCTGGGGATCAGATGCGCCCGCGGCTCCGCCGGAGGCTCCACCCGCGGGGATGCCGCAGGAAACCCCGGGACGCCAGTCGCCGTTGTCGCAGAGCTCACACTCCTTCAACCCGTGGCGCGGGTCGGGGATTCCGAGGCTCTGCTTGATCTTGAGGAGATCCTGCAGCTGCGCCGGAGTCATCGTCTGAGGCGGCTTGCCCAGCTGCGCCGCGACCAGGACCGTGCGGCAATAGGCCTCAAGGATCTCCATCTTGAAATAGGCATCCTCCACCGTGAGATGGCTCCAGGAGACAACCCCGTGGTTGGCCATGAGGATGGTGTTGTGCTTGTCGACCAGGTCGGCGACCAGCTTCCCCATCTCGGGAGTCCCGGGAGTCCGATACGGGGCGATGGCCACGGAGGAGAAGACCTCATACTCCGGGATCATGCAGGTCGGGGGCTCCACTCCGGCAACGGCGAACCCGGTGCTGTAGGGGGGATGACAGTGAACGGTCGCAATGGCCCTGGGCTGCCGCTTCATGATCTGAAGGTGCATCAGGATCTCGCTCGTCCGCTTCTTCACGCCGGCAAGCTGGTTCCCCTCAAAATCGACCAGGCAGAGGTCGGCAGGCTGCATGAAGCCCTTGCTGACCAGGGTCGGGGTGCAGAGGGCGACATCCTCCCCGACGCGAATGGCAATGTTCCCGCCATTGCCGTCGACATAGGCCCGGCCCCAGAGCCGGCGGCCGATGTCGCAGATCTGCTCCTTCAGGACGAGGCAGGCAGGGGAGTTGAAATAGGCCTCCAACTCGGCCTTGGAGCTTTTGGATGTGAGGGGCTTGGCCGGCGAGCCGGAGAGGGCCGGAGCCGACCCGCCCTGCGCGGAGGCACGGCGGCCGGCGGCATCGCGGATGGCGTCGCGCGCCGAGGGGGTCAGGATCGCGTCTGAGGGGATGCTCGAAAGGTCCGCCCCCTTGGCGATCAGATCTTCAACGTCCCGGGCAGTGATGACGGCTGGCATGAGTTTGAGAGGGGTGGGTGGTTCGGGTGCTTACTTCTTCGGGTTGTAAAAAATCGTGTCGACCAGGGCCGCATTGATCGCGTCGATCGGCGGAGCCTTCTCGAACGGCTGGGCCGCCTCGCGACCCTCCACAAAACCGATCGTGTCGCCAAGGCCTCCGCCAAGGTTGTCGTACACAACCAGGCTGGGGTCCTTGCTCACCCCGGCAAGGGGGACGGCCCCCTGCTGGAAATGCTCGCGGGTGAAGGGGCTGACCACGAGCCAGCGGGCCCCCTGTAGCTCGGGGACAACAACGCTCAGGGTCACGCGGCCGATGACACTTCCGAGCCTCATGGCTTGGAGTCCTCCAGGGAGGTGGTCCCGGGGCTGACCTCGTCGACGATCCCGATGATGAGCCATCGGGCGGGGCTCTTGGGATCCCCCACGGCGAGGCGGGCGGCGGAACCATCGCTTGAGATGACCACCCGCTGGTGCATCCCGGCGCCGAGGGAGTCGATCGCCACCTGGGGAACCCCCTCGGGTACCCCCTGCTGCGAGATCGGCTGACAAATCACAAGCCTCCATCCCTCGAAGCTCGGGTGCTTCCGGGTGGCGGTCAGGTTGCCTTCGACGCGGGCCAGGAACATCGGTCAGTAAATGCGGAGGTTGTCGACCATGACGCAGCGGCGCACCCGGGTGAAGGTGCGGGGGTTGGTCACCCCCTCGCCGGTCGGGGTGGCGATTGAGTAGCTGAGGTATCCCTCGCCCCCAAGCCCGAGGCCGGCCATGCACGGCCCGTTCTTCACGAACACCGTGGTGTCGAGGGCCCGGGCCATGGCGGTCATGTGCTCCACGTCGTGGGAGTGGATGATCGCGGTGTGCTTGTAGTTGTGCTCGGCGAGCTTGGAGGCGGCGATCCCCTCCTCGACGTCCCTGACGCGGACCACGGGGATGAAGGGCATCATCTGCTCCTCCTTCACGAAGGGGTGGGAGGCGTCCGTCTCGGCAAACAGAAGCTGGGTGCCGGCCGGGACGTTCACACCGGCGTGCCGGGCGAGGACCGTGGCATCCCGTCCGATGAGGTCCTTGTTGACCACGGGCTCGGCGCAGCCGCCGCCATGCCCCGGCTTGAAGGTGAAGGCCGCCTTGGTCAGCGCCTCCAACTGCGAGGGATTGAGCTTCACGGCGCCGGCGGTCTCCATCGCAGCCATGAACTTGTCAAACGTGTTGGCCAGGACGAAGACCTCCTTCTCCCCGATGCAGAGGAGGTTGTTGTCGTAGCTCGCCCCCTTGATGACCGACTCGGCCGCCCGCTTCATGCACGCGGTGCCGTCGACGAGAACCGGGGGGTTTCCAGGGCCGGCACAGATGGCGCGCTTGCCGGTCTGCATCGCAGCCTTGACCACGCCCGGACCACCGGTGACGAGGAGGAGCCGTACGGGGTCGGCGGCGCAGAGGGCCTTGAAGGAGTCGAAGGTCGGCTGCTCGATGATGCAGGCGATGTTCTCGATGCCGGTCTCCCGGTGGATCGCCTGGTTGTAGGCCCGGACCGCCATGGCGGCGCAGCGGGCGGCGCTCGGGTGCGCGTTGAAGACGACGGCGTTGCCGGCGGCGATGATGTTGACGATGTTGCCGCTCAGGGTCGGGATCGAGTGGGTCGAGGGGGTGACGGCACCAACCACCCCGAACGGGGTGTACTCCTCGTGGGTGATCCCGTGGTCGCCGCTCAGGGCGTCCGGGCGGATCCACTCGACACCCGGGACGAGCTTGATGATCTGGAGCTTCTCGATCTTGTGGTCGAGGCGGCCGATCTTCGATTCCTCGAGCTCGATGCGGCCCCACTCCTGGGCATTCGCCTCGGCCATCCGCTTGACGATGTCGACGATCTTGCGGCGGGCTTCCATCCCCTTTTTCTGGAGCTGGAGGAACGCCTCGTGGGCCGCGGCGCACGCCTCATTGGCATCCTGGAAAACGCCAAAGTTCCCACGCACCGCCGCGCCGGCGGGCTTGGTGGCCCCACCGGCACAGGTGCCACCGCACTGGCAGGCACCGGCTGGGGAGGAGGAGGCGGCGGCGGCGGGGGCCGGGGCGGGGTTGCCGAGGCGTCCGAGGACTTCCGCAACCACGTCGCGGATCAGGGTTTCATTAATGGCAGCCATGGGATGTCAAAAGGGGGAGAGGCTCAGGTC